>NZ_JANQCT010000011.1:0-54033 GCF_024723495.1 Campylobacter sp. RM19073
GTAGTAGCTCTGGAGAAGCTGGGTTTAAAGTGATTCTAGCAGTTAGATTGCCTTTTTCTACTTCGTTTGCTTTTTGGAGTGATTCTTCAACGGCCTTTGAGTCTTTATCTAAATTTGATTTTATGATTATGATATTATCATTTATAACCTTTGCCATTTGGCTGATTTCATCATTATTTGTAATAACCGCAAGGCGTGCATCTGCTCTTTTGTGATTTAAAAAATCAAAAAATTCTGATAGTAAAATTCTAATATTTTCAATTCTGTGAATTAACATATTTGTAGCAAAGAATAGGAAAAATCCGCCGATTATAGCTACGACTATGCCTACGATTATTAGCCCATTTCTAGCTGATGCTACTTGAGTAAATATCTCATTGGTTGGCACAAGTGTGGCAAGACTCCAAGGCTCATTTATATAATTTATATTAACTTTAGCTAAATTAAAATGGACATTTTGATTTAGAGTTTTGCTATCAGCTGTTACTGTGGCATAGCTATTTTGATTGCTATTAATTACTGGGAATAATTGGGCTAAATTTGGATTTACTTGTTGGACTGGTAGGCCTCTTATTTCTGGATTGGAGTTGGCTACCATTATACCTTTATTTGATAGCAAAAAGCTTGTATCTGTTTTATATAGTTTGATCTCTTTTAGTCTATCAATAAAGAAATTTTCTATGTTTAAATCAGCACCGATTATACCTATAGTTTTTCCTTTATATTTTACTGGGAAGGTCATTGAGGACATAACTATTTGATTGCCCTCTATGTGGTCGCTAAATGGCTCAGATAGTCTAGGCTTCTCAAGACCATTTATATAGTAGTCTTTGCTTTTGTAGTTGTCCTCGATACGCTCAAGTCTGCCATGATAATTTACATAGATTGCTAAATCCCCAGCATTAGTATATCGTGGGTCGTTGGAATTTGGATTTTTAGCGTAGATACTATCATCTGTAGTATAAAAGAATATACCAGCGGCTAATTTACTCTCTTTTAGAGCGTCATCTAGCATATTGCTTATGATATTAACAGGCATAGCTATATTAGAATCTAGTGTTGATTCCATAGCGATTTTATAGGCATGTAAGCTATCAGCTAGTCTATTAAACTCAGCCGCAACTAAATTTGCATTTGATTTAGAGCTAGCCTCCATAAAGGCATTAGCATTATCTTCAGCCATACTTGAGGCTCGGTAAATGGCGATACCAGCAACTATGGCAACTATAAACCCGGTAAATATAAAACCTACAATCGCAAGTTTTACAGAGAGTTTCATATTTTTCAACATATTTATCCTTTGTTTTAGAATTATTTTATTAATATTTTATCCTATTATATATTTATAATAACTTAAAATATAAAAAGTAGAATTATAAGTAAATTATATAATTTGAATAAGCTAAATTTAGCTTATTTGCAATCTAGTGTATATTTTGTGCTGTGATTATTGAAGTGGGCTGGGTATGGCATAGTAAAGCCAAAGCTTTTTTGGTCGCCACTTGGTAGGTCTTTGACTATTAAAAATTCAGCCTTTATCGAGCTTTTTTGGTTATTTGAGCTGCCTAGGTAGGTTTGGAAAAATCCACGCTCTTCAAAGGCGCTAGCCTCTAGCTTTTTAACTGGAGCATTGATGAGTTCTATCTCCATAGTACATGAATTGATATAGCCATATCCGATATTTCTAACTACGCCTGTGTAGGTGATGGTCTCATTGATTAGAGTTCTTTTGCCTTGAAAGCTCTCTATAACTGCCACTTTGGTGTATCTATCGATAAGCATCATGGAGATGATGGCAATACAGCTCATAATAGTAACATTAGCTATCAAAAGGCTGATGGCAGCTTTTACTCTTTTTTCTTTTAGTATGATAAAGTAGGTAAAACCACCAAAAAGGGCTATGATGATAATGATGGCTAGAATGTGAAATAGGTTAAAATAGCTCATTAGAAACACTCCGAATTTAATATAGTATTATAATTTTGCGGACGAAAATCTTTTATAGTAAATTTAATCTCTTTTGTTTGACCTGGCTCAACTCCTTGTATTATAGCTATTTGGGTGCGAAAAGGGGTCAATCTAAATTTGAGATTTTGAATGCTGTTTTTGCCAATATTATGAAAGCTTAGCTTTACTCTACATTTTTTAAAAATCTTTTTAGAAGTATTGGTGATATTGATATCAGCTATCATAATATCGGCGTAGTATAGCTGTCTAAGCGGAGCCATAATTAGCTCCCTTGGGCGTATGGTATTATCTATAAATTTAAGTGAATAAAATAGCCCCGCACCAAGTCCGCCAAAGTCAAAAAAAAGTATAAATAGAGCAAGCATAGGTTTTTTAAATAGCATATAAAGTGCCAAAACCAGTAGAGCAAAAAATAGCAAAACCACCCACGAAATAGCTATATAGTCATAAAATCCAAAGTTATTAATATAGAATTTAATGGTATCTAAAATACTATTTATCACGGGAGTTTTTCTCTACTATTCCGCTTATGCCTTCTCGGCGTTTTAACTCATCTAGGATTGCGCTTGGATGAATATCATAATCAGCCAACGCTACAATCATATGAAAGATCACATCAGCAGCCTCATATATGACATCATATTTTGGCTCATCTGCCCTATGATCTCCAAAATTCTCAAGATTTAAATTTGAGTATAGCTTAAATCTTTGAAGATCTTTTATAGCTAAATTTAACTCACAACTCTCTTCGGCTATCTTTTTTAGGTAGCTATTAGGCGATTTGGAGTAGAGTTTGGATATGTATGAGTCTTTGCTTGGGTTTAGCTTTCTATCTAGGGCTACATGGTATAGGTGGTCTAATATATCATATTTAATGGTTTTTTCAAGATCTAAATCATCTTTTTTTTCTAAATTTAAATGGTTAAAAAAGCACGATTTTGCCCCTGTATGACAAGCGGCGTTGCCTATTTGCTCGACTTTTAATAGTAAGGCATCATTATCACAATCTAAGGATATGGATTTTACTATTTGAAAATTACCGCTCTCTTGACCTTTTTTCCAAATTTGAGATTTTGTGCGTGAGTAGTAGTGGGCAAGACCGCTACTTTGAGTTAGCTCAAAGGCCTCTTTATTCATATATGCTAGCATTAGCACATCGCCACTTTCATACTCTTGGACTACTACTGGAAGTAATCCATCGATCTTATCCCAATTCACACTCACGCCCATTTAATACCCCTAATTTTGTGCTGAAATTTGCTTTTGTTTATCTTTGGTATCAACCCAGATATTTGGGACAGCCCCGCCAGGAGTTAAGAAAATTTTCGCATCTTGATTGGTTTTTAAAGCTTCATTAAACCCTTTTTGAGTCTCAATTTGTTTGAGTTCTAAAAGATTATTTGTTAAGCTTCTTGCGATTTGCGAATTTGAGTAAGCTTGTGCGTCAGCTTCGATTTTTACAGCGTCGGCTCTACCTTGAGCTTCGATTTTAACAGCTTCGGCTGTACCTTTAGCAAGAGCTGCTTTTTTAAGTGCTTCTTGATTTGCCCTTTCAACCTCATATTTAGTTCTTTCGGCCTCTTGTTTGGCTATTTGGACTCTTTCTATCTGCTCTTTTACCTTTGGTGGCAAGATAATCTCTCTAAGTTGCACGCTAGCAAGCTCTACAGGCTGGTTTGGTTGCTTATCAATATCAGAGCGAATTCCCATATCGATAGCTGCAGCAATATCATTTCTACGCTCTGGTAGCTCTTCTGCTGTGTATTTACCTGTTACATTCCTAACAACATTTCTAACTACTGGGTCAATTATCTTGTTTTCCCAGCTAAATCCCCATGCGGCTATGGTTTGCGGTGCGTTTTGTGGATTTAGGCGGTATTGGACTGTTATATCCATGCTAACTGGAAGTCCGCGTGAGTCAAGGACTGAAATTGTATCTTTGGTCTCTATACCGCTACCACGATAGTTTGCTTCGTTTCTACCCTCGCTTGAAGTGTAGTTGATTTGACGCACTTTGGTATCAACTACTCTAACTTCTTGTATGAAAGGCAAGAAGAAGTGAAAGCCAGGTTGAAGTGGATTTGGGTCAAATTTACCAGCAGTGGATTTGATGCCCACTTCACCAGAGTTTATCACTACAAAAGGCTTAGCAACGGCTAAAACTACAATTATCGCTATCAAAGCGTAGATTATACCACTAAATTTACTTAATCCTCCACTGAAATTTGGCACATTTGGCTTTTTAAAATTGAAATTTGGCTTTTTCTCATCGCTATTTGAGTTGCCATTTTTTTTATTAAAATAGTCGTTTAAATCTGCAGGCAATTTCTATCCTTTAATTTATGTAAGTAATTAGATTTTCATATTTTACATTTCTACCCATCACAACCTCAAAATATGCGTCTTGAAGTTCTTTTGAGACCTTACCTCTTTTGCCACTACCTATAATGCGGCTATCTATTTGGCTAATTGGAGTAACCTCCGCAGCAGTGCCAGTAAAGAAAGCTTCATCGGCGTTATAAGCCTCATCTCTTGTGATTCTTTGGCGTAGGACTTCGTATCCTAAATCTTTTGCGATTTGGATTACATTTTTTTGTGTGATACTCTCTAGGCTAGTATCATTTGGTGGGGTGATTATTACGCCATCTTTTACTATAAAGAAGCATTCGCCACTTCCTTCAGCTATAAAGCCTTGTGGATCAAGAAGTAGGGCTTCATCGCAACCAGCTTCGTGTGCTTCGAAATTTGCCATTTGAGAGTTGAAGTAGTTTGCACTTGCTTTGGCCTTTGCCATCATAGAAAATGGAGCTGGCTTCATCCAAGAAGCGATTTTGACTTTTATACCATTTTGCAACGCTTCTTCTCCCATATATGCACCCCATTGCCATGCTGCGATAGCTACATTTATAGGGCAACCGATGTGGCTTACACCCATTTTGCCATAGCCTAAGAATACAAGTGGTCGGATATAGACATTATCTGTGTAGGTGTTGCTTTTTAGTAAGTCTATGTGAGCTTGATTTATCTCTTCTTGAGTAAATGGAATTTTAATCCCGCAAGCCTTAGCTGATTCAAATAGCCTTTTAGTATGAGCTTTAAGGCAAAATATCGCTAGTCCCTTTGGTGTCATATATGCTCTAACGCCTTCAAATACGGCATTTCCGTAGTGTAGTGAGTGGGTTAAAACATGAGTCGTAGCCTCGTGCCATTTGACTAATTTACCATCATACCATATATGTTCTGCTTCTGGTAGTGCCATAGTAACCTCTTTGTGAAAAATTTTTAGGCAATATTTTAGCTAAATTTACTTAATATCTTTTGAATAGTGTAAAATTTAATCCATACTTTAAAACCTAGTAATTTAATATAGCTTAAATTTAAAGCTTTTGATATTTTGTGAATATGGTTTAAGAAATTGCAGTTTTACCCAATATAATTTATAGTTTCAATTTATTGATATATAAATTTATTTTTAAGAATATGAGAATTTATATAAATTTTTTATTTATATTTGGTAAATTTATCCCATTTTTATAATAGATAAATTCTATTATTCATCTATGAAATACCTACATAAGCACTCTTAAAATTTAATTATTTTGATAGTGATTTTAAAGGTGTTTTAATATTAAAAATTTATTAAATTAACTTTTAAAGATAGGTTAGGGTTATAAAGTATATCAATATTTAAATATTGTAAAGAGATAAATTTAATGAAATTTAGCCAATAGATTTGGCTAAATTTTTGATTATTCGTAAGCTCCTATTGAGAGAATTTTTTCCATTCTAGCACTTACAACTTCATCGATTGATAATCTTTCTAACTCATCTAATTTGGTTCTAATATACTCACCAACTGCTGATATAGCACCATCTTTGTCTCTGTGAGCACCCATTATAGGCTCATCTATAACATCATCAATTAAATTTAACTCTTTTAAGTCATCAGCTGTAATTTTCATAGCCTTTGTTGCAGCTTCGCTTTTGCTAGGGTCATTCCATAAGATGGCAGCACAACCCTCTGGCGAAATAACAGAGAATACAGAGTTTTTCATCATTGCCAATTTGTCAGCTACACCAATGGCGAGTGCCCCACCACTACCACCTTCGCCGATAACTATGGCAATTGTGCGTGTTTTAAGCTCACTAAGCTCAAACAGATTTCTTGCAATTGCTTCGCTTTGACCGCGTTCTTCAGCTCCAACTCCTGGATAAGCTCCTGGAGTATCTATCAAAAATATCACTGGAATTTCAAATTTCTCAGCAAGTCTAGCTACACGCAAAGCCTTTCTATAGCCTTCAGGATGTGGCATACCGAAATTTCTCATAATTTTATACTTTGTTCCACGACCCTTTTGCTCGGCTATAACTATAACTTTTTTATTGCCTATATAGCCACTATAGCAGACTATCGATGGATCATCGGCATAGGCTCTATCGCCGTGAATCTCATAACTATTAGTCAGAAGTGCTCTGATATAATCAAGCGCATAAGGTCGATCTGGATGTCTGGCTAAATTTAAGCGTTGAAATTCATTTAAATTCTTATATGTTTTGCTTATCTCTTTTTCTAAATTTTTACTTAAGATCTCTATAGCATGTTCATCGCCTCTAATCTTAGCATTAGCTATATCTTCATCGATTTGCTGAATACCTTTTTCAAAATCAAGATAGCTAGCCATTATTTTAGCCTTTTAAAGATTACTGAGCCATTTGTCCCACCAAAACCAAATGAGTTACTCATAACAGCGTTTAATTCGCAATTTCTAGCAGAATTTGGAGTATAGTCTAAATCGCACTCAGGAGCTCTATCGGTTTGGTTAATAGTAGGTGGAATAATGCCTTGTTGCATTGCCATTACTGAGATTACGGCCTCTATAGCACCAGCAGCACCTAGGCAGTGACCTGTCTGACCTTTTGTAGAGCTTATCGCTGGAACATCACTACCAAATACGGCTTTTATGGCTGCCGTTTCATTGGCGTCGTTTGCCGCTGTTGATGTGCCATGAGCATTGATATAATCAATTTTAATATTTCCTGCCATTTCTAGGGCCTTACTCATTGCTCTTTGTGGGCCATCTAAGCTAGGACTTGTGATATGATGAGCATCACTACTTTCGCCAAATCCGACTATTTCAGCATAGATTCTAGCTCCTCTAGCCACTGCACTTTCATACTCTTCTAATATTAATGCTCCAGCACCTTCACCCATTACAAATCCATCTCTATTTGCGTCAAATGGTCTTGAAGCGACCGCTGGATCATCGTTTCTTGTAGATAGTGCTTTCATAGCAGCAAATCCACCTATACCCACAGGGCAAATAGCAGATTCAGCACCGACTACTAGCATAGCTTTTGCTTCGCCAATCATAATGCTTTTGACAGCTTCGCATATGGCGTGAGTTGAGGCGGCACAAGCTGTAACGCTAGATACATTTGGACCTTTTAGATTGTGAGCTATGCTGACTAATCCACCTAGCATATTTACCAAAGCAGAAGGGATAAAAAACGGAGATATTTTTCTAGGGCCTTTTTCTAAACATATATTTGAGTTTTTCTCGATATTAGGTAGGCCACCAATACCAGCTGCTGAGCTAACGCCAAATTCGTTTGGATCAAAATCTTTAAAATTCGCATCAATCATAGCATCTTTAGCGGCTTTTAGTCCTAATTGAATAAATCTATCTACCTTTTTTATCTCTTTTGCTTCCATTACACTAGCTGGGTCAAAATCATCTATTTGAGCCGCTATTTGCACTGGAAAATCAGTAGCATCAAATAGGGTTATCTTTTTTACTCCTGTTTTGCCATCGCAAATATTTTTAAAAGATATATCTTTATCAAGACCTAGTGCATTTATCATGCCTAAACCAGTTACTACCACTCTTTTCAATGCTACTTCTCCTAAAATTTAAATTTTTAACCATTATGGCTAATTATTTTTTTAAACCTTCAACATAATTTACAACATCTGCAATGCTAATTAATTTTTCAGCTTCACTATCTGGAATTTCAACATCAAATTTCTCTTCTAAAGCCATAACTAGCTCAACAACATCTAATGAATCAGCACCTAAATCTTCAATAATTTTTGACTCCATTTTTACAGCATCAGCTGCAACGCTTAGTTGTTCTACAACAACATCTCTAACTTCGTCAAATACTGCCATAATTTTCTCCTAAAATAAAAATGAGTGTAATCTTACTATAATTTGCCTTAAAGTTTGCTACATATATAATCCGCCGTTGATTTTAAGCGTATCACCTGTGATGTAGCTTGAATAATCGCTTAATAAAAACGCCACAGCTGTAGCTACTTCTTTTGCTTCGCCTAATCTTTTAAGTGGGATATTTGCCAAATAATTTGCCTTAATTTCATCGCTTAATGAATCTGTCATATCTGTAGCTATAAAGCCAGGAGTTACGCTATTAAAGCGGATATTTCTACTAGCTCCTTCTTTGGCAAAGCTCTTACTCATAGCTATCATACCGCCTTTGCTTGCAGCATAGTTTGTTTGACCTGCGTTACCCATTTCGCCTACGATTGAAGCGACATTTACCACTGAGCCAAAGCGTTTTTTGCTCATTACTTTTAATGCTTCACGAGAGCCTATAAATGCACTTTTTAAATTTGCGTCTATTACGCTATTAAAGTCATCTAGGCTCATTCTAATTGCTAATTTATCATTTGTAATTCCAGCATTATTTACAAGATAGCTTAGCTCTCCATCGCTTTGGACTATTAAATTTATAGCTTCGGCAAATTCTGCCTCATTTGTAGCGTCAAATTTAATCACAGCAGCGTTGCCGCCATCATTTTGTATTTGAGCTTTTAGAGCATCAGCAAGATCTGGATTTGATCTATAATTTATCCAAACTTTAAGCCCAAAATTAGCCAAAACTTTGCAAATTTCAGCTCCAATTCCACGGCTACCGCCAGTAACTAAAACATTTTTTCCGCTAAATTTCATTATTTATCCTTTTAAAATAGTGGTTTATCCATAACTTTTGGAATTTCTATATCCATTAGTTTTAATATTGTTGGGGCTACATTGCTTAACCCACCATACTCTATATTGGTTACTCCATCAGCAATTAGATAGCTGAATACATCAAATGTAGTGTGATTTGTAAGAAGTTCGCCACTACTATCTTGCATAGCTTCGCAGTTGCCGTGGTCGCTGATTTGCATATATGAGTATCCATTTTCTAAGGCTTTTTTAATCACCTTACCAAGGCACTCATCTACAGCTTCAACTGCTCTTATAGCGGCATTATAATTGCCAGTATGGCCGACCATATCGCCATTAGCGTAATTGACAACGATAAAATCAACCCCATTTTCAATCCCTTTAAGCACAGCTTGAGTAACTTCATATGCGCTCATTTGTGGCTTTTCATCATATGTTTTTACCTTTGGGCTAGGGATTAAAATCCTAGTTTCATTCTCCACTAAATCCTCTTTTCCGCCATTGAAAAAGAATGTAACATGGGCGTATTTTTCAGTCTCAGCAGTGTGGAGCTGACTAAGACCATTTTTGGCTATTACTTCAGCTAAAGTATCCTTAATATCATCATTTTCAAACATTATAGGAAAGTTAAATTTATCATCGTAATTTGTCATTGTGACTAGATTTTCGCAGATATTTTCACGATCAAATTCATTAAAATCCTTACTGGCTAAAGCAGCACAAATCTCCCTTGCTCTATCATTTCTAAAGTTAATAAATACTATACCATCACTAGCTTGAATTCCGCCAAAATCCATAAAGCTAGCTGGCTCTATAAACTCATCAAAAACGCCATTATTATATGAATTTTGTATATATTCATCTGGCTTTATACTTTGGATATTTTGGTTTTTGGCTATTACTTCATATGCTTTTTGAACTCTCTCCCATCTATTATCCCTATCCATAGCATAAAATCTACCGCTTATGGTGGCGATATTAAATTTATCTTGTAAGGATTTAATAAAATTTAAGCCACTTTTTGGGCTTACATCTCGTCCATCTGTTATTGGGTGAGTATAGACGATTTTGCCTTCATCTAGGCAAATTTGAGCCACAGCGTCAAAATGATTTAGGTGAGAATGCACGCCACCATCGCTATATAATCCTATTATATGCACCCTTTTTACTCTATTTAATAGCTCTTTTAATGCTTTATTATCTTTTAACTCATTGCTATTTATAGCTTTATCAATTTTAACCAAATTTTGATATA
The DNA here is from genome assembly GCF_024723495.1 of Campylobacter sp. RM19073. Taxonomy (NCBI): domain Bacteria; kingdom Pseudomonadati; phylum Campylobacterota; class Epsilonproteobacteria; order Campylobacterales; family Campylobacteraceae; genus Campylobacter; species Campylobacter sp. RM19073. The sequence continues at coordinate 10,195 of NZ_JANQCT010000011.1, forward strand.
AAATTCTACCACTTCCTATAGTCATATGACCAACTTCGCTATTTCCCATCTGGCCATCTGGTAATCCAACTGCTAAGCCGCTAGTTTTTAGATAATTTTTAGCCGCATTTTTCTCTAGCCACTCATATGTAGGCTTTTTGGCTGCGTTAAAAGCGTTAAATTTATCACTAGGATTATATCCGATTCCATCGGTTATAACCAATATAGATTTTTTACCCATTAACTTTAACTCCTCGGTATTTTAAGGCAAATATATAAATTTACTCGCAATTTTATCAGTAAATTATAAATATATATAAATTTTTATTTTTTTATCCATGATTTACCGATTTTTTATCAAAAAATTTATATAATTTTATCCTTAAAAATTAATATGGAATTTAGGAAAATTTAGTGCTTTACTATATTTATGATTTTTTCGGTGTGAATTTTTTTAGCTATTTGACCGTTCGTGCTCAAATAAGCTTCTTTTTAGCTTTTATTCTTACTCTTATTTTTATGCCTAAATTTATAGCTTGGGCTAGGGCTAAAAATGCCAATCAGCCAATTTATGAATTAGCCCCACAAGCTCATCAGCAAAAAAGGAAAACCCCCACAATGGGTGGCGTGGTCTTTGTAATTTGCGCTATTGTAGCTACTATATTTAGTGCAAATTTAAATAACGCTTTTATTTTAATTGGGCTTTTTGTTTTGGGTGGATTTTGTCTGCTTGGATTTTATGATGATTATAGCAAGATAGTAGGTAAGCAAAATCACGCAGGGCTTAGTGCTAGGGTGAAGCTTGTATTTCAAATTTTATTAGGAGTGGCTACTGCTGTTTTTTTATATTTTTTTAGCTCACTAGATGCGATGTTTTATCTGCCTTTTTATAAATATCCTATTTACGATATATCCATATTTGCCGTTGTTTTGTGGATTTTGGTGCTTACTTCTGCTTCTAATGCTGTGAATTTAACCGATGGATTAGATGGGCTGGCTAGTGTGCCTTCAATTTTAGGGCTTTTGACTTTGGGGATTTTTGCTTATTTGATGGGGCATGCAGTTTATAGCTCATATTTACTGCTACCAAAGGTGGTAAATTTGGGCGAGATAGTTATTTTAGTTACGGCTTTAATAGGTGCTTTGCTTGGATTTTTGTGGTTTAATTGCTATCCAGCTGAAGTCTTTATGGGAGATAGCGGAAGCCTTAGCATTGGGGCGTTTATCGGCTATATGGGGATTGTGACTAAAAATGAGCTTTTGCTTATCATAATAGGCTTTGTATTTGTGGTGGAGACTCTATCTGTGATTTTGCAAGTTAGTAGCTTTAAAATCAGGAAAAAGCGTATATTTTTAATGGCTCCTTTACACCATCATTTTGAGATGAAAGGGTGGAGTGAAAATAAGATTATCGTGCGGTTTTGGATGATAGCTTTGGTGGCAAATTTGATTGCTTTAATAGCATTAAAACTAAGGTAAAACTATGATAAAATCACTATTTGGTTACGCAGGAACGACAAAATCAATCGCTAGAAGTGGCGGCTGGAATATTTATGATGATAAATTTGAAGTAGCTAGTAGCGACGAGTATGGAAATGCTTTGTTGCCAGTAGATAAATTTGATCCTAATCTAAGTGAGCTTGAGATCCCAAGTCCTGGATTTCCGCCATATCATAAGCTTATAAAATCAGCTAAAAATATAATTAGTGAGTATGATTATTTTAGAAATTATACGCCAAAGAGTATTTGGATTAGTGGCACAAATGGCAAGACTACAACGACTAAAATGACAGAGCATCTCTTAAGAGATAGGGGCGCTATAATGGGTGGCAATGTGGGAATTCCGCTTGGGGATTTGGTGGATAAAAAGGCTAAAATTTGGATCTTAGAAACTAGCTCTTTTACTATGCATTATACTAAATTCGCAAGTCCTGATATATATGTGCTTTTGCCTATTAGCGATGATCATATAAGTTGGCATGGTAGTGCTAAAGAGTATGAAAAGGCTAAGCTAAAACCACTATCTATGATGAGAGAAGGGGGCGTGGCTATAGTGCCAAAATGCTATGAAAATATCAGATCTAATGCTAAAATTATAGGCTATGAAGATGAGATTGATCTGGCTAATAAATTTAGTATTGATATTGGTAGGATTGATTTTAGGGTGCCATTTTTGATGGATGCGATTATGGCATTAGCTATTGAGAATATCATATTTAGCTCATTGAGTATAGATCTGCTTAATAAATTTATAATTGAGCCTCATAAACTTGAGGAGTTAAGAGATGGTAAAGGCAGATTGTGGGTAAATGATACTAAGGCTACAAATATTGATGCGACGCTTCAAGCTTTAGCAAGATATAGTGGCTTAAAAATACATATTATACTTGGTGGAGATGATAAGGGTGTAAGCATTCAAAAGGCCGTTGCTACTGCGGCTAGGCAAGGTGCTTTAATCTATGCTATAGGCTCAAATTGCGATGAGATAACCAAGATGGCTTGTGAGCTAAATGCAGATGTGTATAATGCCAAAACATTAGAGAATGCTGTAAATTTGATAGATAAGGCTATGGGTAGAGATGATGTGGCTTTGCTTAGTCCAGCTTGTGCTAGTTTAGATCAATTTAGCTCATATGCCCAGCGTGGGGATAAGTTTAAAGAGTATATATCGCAGATTTTGTAATTTTGATTTTTGAGTTGAATTTTATTTGATTTTAAGCTTTATTTTAATATAATTTCAACTCCTTTTTAAGGTGGTTGGATAGCTCAGTCGGTAGAGCAGCAGACTGAAAATCTGCGTGTCGGCAGTTCGATTCTGCCTCTAACCACCATTTTTATTCTATATATCATTTTGTGTATTCAAATAATGTGTGTCTTGATTATATTGCTTTTTAATATTAATTGATATAAATTTTTTAATTTAAGCCTTTTAAATTATTAATTTGGAGAAATAATGTCAAGACAAAATAAGAACATCTTGTGGTGGTGGCGTAAATAGGTAATATAAATACACTTCTAGCTAAGACTTTGGGAATTGTGTATTTTATACTATATTCTAATATAAATAAAAATATTTTGAATATGGAGATGAAATTGGTGCGATAATATAGCAAAAATTAATGACTAGATACTATAATATGCAAGCTTTAAAAAAAGTCATACTAAGGATTATTTGCGTATAAAACATAACTCGATTATAGAAAAGATTGTATTATGGTTAGGTTTGATTGTATCTGTAATAAATAGGGCTTCTTAGTATAAGAACTTTTAGTGTCGGAACATTTTTTCTTGGTTTGTTTCTTATTTTAGTTATAATACTTTGTATTTGGATCTTACCAAAAATTAAAGCATTTACAAAACTTCTTAAATTCATAGATAAATACAAAAGTGATTTACCTATGAATAATTATTAAATATAAAAATATTTGAATTAAGAGGATTTTCTTACATAAATTTCAGAAAACTTAATTGGGTATTAAATATTTTATAAATAGATTAATATTTATATGTTTTATATTAAATTTAATTATGTTAGCTATATTTTATAATGATATTTAAGTAGCATAAGGCTACTTAAATGAGGGTTGATTTACATCAATACTAAATTTACAAAATCAAAGCTAAGTTATTTATCATTAATTTTACAATTTTTATGCTCTTTGGTGATTTGTTTGCATTTAAACCATAACCATAGATAACCAAGCTTAAATTTAGATTTATCAGCATTTATTAAGGCTTCTCCAAGCTTATAGCTTAAATGATTTTTACATTTTATAGCTTCTTTATAATCAGGATAGGTTTCAAGAGGTGGAAGCTTAAGGCTTGGATTATTTTTAATCTTTTCTTGATAGATTTTTTGCTCTTTTTGGTGGGTATCTTTGATATAGCTTAGGATAAATGGCATTTTAATATAGCCTAATAAGCTTTTAGAATTATCGATTATAGCTTGACCTAATTTATAAGAAAGCTGGTTTTTAATGCGGAATTTGGCGGTTAGGTTGGTGGAGGTATTATCGCCAATTTTTATAATTTTATCAATTTTTATTTTTTGTTTTTGACAATATCTATCTATATGCCTAGCTTCATTTGATGGTTGTGGATAATTTGCTTTTATTAATTTAAAAAAATCTATAATTTTATAAACGATATCTTTAGTTAATATATTATTTATTTCTAAATTTTTACAATCTAAAATTACTTCTTCTGATACATCTGGAACACAAAATCCAGTAGATGCAGTAGTATGATGTATCTGATCAGAGGTTATTGGCTCCGTGATGCGATATCCAAGGAGAGTTATATATTTATAAGCTATTTCATGCGGATCAGCCCAATTAAAAATAAATTTATTATTTTTCAGTTGATCTAAATTTTCATATAGACTTGTATAATTTTTTACAGCTTCTCTGTATCCTGCAAAACAAGTTCTTCCACTCCCCCATGTAGTGTAATATTCTGTAATTTCATCATGTCTAATGTTTGTTATCTTACGATAGTCAACAGGATATGGTTTAATATCAACTCTACTCATTATTACAATATCATATAGTGACTTAACTTGATGTTCGTAAGCCTCCATTACTTTAAAAGTCCTATTTTGACTGTAGTGTAATTTAGAACAACCAATATTTTCTCCAAAAGATTCCTGATTTTCTAATTCATAACGTTTGATATTTGGATTTGATTTAATAAAAGCATTAAAATCATCTAAGTTAATTTTTATATTGTATTCATAATTTAATTTTTCATATGTTAAAGGCATATATTTTGCTAATGATTCTTTTAATTGTATCTCTTTTGGTGCAACATTAAGAAAATTAGGTGTTAGCAATCTTTTTACCCAATTATGACCACCGGTCAATGATGGCCATTCTTGATATTCATCCCATGAAAATAAAAAGCAATCAGCATTAAGAGGTTTTGCCATTACATCTATAATTTCTTGCAAATTTTCCTTCCAGGCTCCACGTAATATTCCAAAGAAACATATTGCAATTTTTTTAGGTGCTATATTAAGCGATTTTGTTAAAATATTTTGAGATATAAAATGATATTTATCCCAATAATATCTATTACCAATTGATTTAATTTTTGAATGTAAAAAATATAAGAATATATAATGATAGTTATTTTGATATCTGTTAAGAGAGATAAAAAATTTCTCTTTTTCCTCTTCATCTGTTAAGGCAAAGTAGTCAATGATTAATGCTGCTATATAACTTTTCAATATAATATTTTGACTACTAAATATATGATCTTTAAATGTTTGTAAGGCAAATTCGGATTTTAAAGTGCCACTATTTACTTCTTGAAGTATAATAAAAGCATAAGCTATATCGTTGGCAAATAATTCTTTTACACTGCTTTTTTTATCATCTGAACTCATTAGACTGCATAAATTATCTTTTAAAATTTTAAAGGATATATCTAAATCTAGCCACCAATTAGGTTTATCATTATAATTATCTAATATATTATATAATTTCTCAAGCTGACTAGTGTTATATAAAAAGTTTATATATTCCATCTTTATATCATCAAAAATATCAAAATTATTTTGATATAATCTTTCAGCCATTGAAAAATTCCACATATCTATTGCTTTTTGTATTTGATTTTTAATTGATAGTAATTGCATGTTATCTCCCAATATACTTTTCTAGGTCAGATGGCGTACCAATACCATGCATCTCATCAAATTCCATCAAAAAGCAACCAATTTTAGCTCCATTTTTAATAGCATAGTTATATGCTGGAGCTGTGTAAAACTCATTATTTACCCTATCATTTCTAGCGATCATATCTATTGCTGAATCTACAAATAATCTCCCCTTGGAAAATAGGTAAATTCCAACTGTAGCAATATCCGATATAACCTCTTTTTCTTTTACTTCTACGATTAGATCGCCATTCATTTTTACAAAAGACCATTTTGGGTTTTCTTCTTTATCTTTAAAACATAAAATTGAGCCATCTAGATGCCTATTTTTACAATCATTTATAAAATTGGCTATATCAATATCGACAATTTGATCGGAGTTTGCTATCATTAGTGGAGTATCATTATTTATAAGCTCTCTAGCATGTAATACTGAACAAGCAGTCCCTTCTGTAAGAGATTCTACACCAACGAAGCTAACATTGTAATCTTTGGCTATTACATTACATAACTCTTTTTCTTTTTCTAAATGGGCTTTTTGTAATATAATTATATAGTGTGCATCATCAACGCTTAAATTTTCCAAAACTCTTACTATCATAGGCTTACCAAGAACATCAATAAATGGTTTTGGCTTAGCATATCCCTCTTTAGCAAAGCGACTTCCAGCGCCTGCTGCTGGTATTAAAATATTTATTTTACTCATTATTTTCTCCATATTTTCCTAAATATTTATCATTTTTTGCTGCAGGAATTTTGACTACAACATTTTGCGAGTCTTCCAAAGCCTCAAAATCCGTATCTTCAAATGGGGCTATAGTGATAATATCTCCTTCTTTATAGACTACGCCATTCATTTTAACCACTCCTTTAGTAATCACCGTAATTTCAGTAGCGATTTTATGATAATGCCTTTCTTCATAATCGCCTTTTTTATAGCTTTTAACACCTACTTCTACTTGTTCTGTTTTAAATATATTTGGTTCAAAATCTCCTACAAACCAACCACGAATCATATCTTTTAAATTACCAATTTTCATTTTTTTGCCTTTTTAAATTCTTTTATTATGCGTCTAATTTCAAATAGCAGCCATATACCCCCCCCAGATATAAAGCCGATATTATTAGCTTTTATTAGAGCTTCTCCAAGTTTATAGCTTAGATCATTTTTTATTTTGATGGCTTCATTGTAATCAGGGTAGGATTCAAGTGGAGCTAGTTTTAAATTTGGATGTTGTTTGATAATTTTTTCATAAGATTTTTGTTCATTAATATGCTCTTTTTTAATTGAATACAATTTAAAAGGCATTTTTACATATCCAAAGATGCTTTTTGAGTTTTCTATCATAGCTTGACCCAATTTATAAGAAAGCTGGTACTTTATTATTTGAGTAGCTATATTGGATTGTATATATCCAAAATTATGCATCCTATCTAAATGTATTAGGCAAAATACGCTATTTCTATTTTTTATGTGCAAGGAATTTGGATTACTATGATAAAATTTTATAGAAAATACTTTTTTACTATATGGAGCTATGGTATTATGCTCTATCGCACCCCAATCGGCTAAGCACTCTAAATCTAAAATTTTAAATTTTTGATATGCAATAAGATAAAATCCAAATACCATATAATCAAAACTACAATAGCTAATTTTAGAAAAGTCATTTCTAGCAAAATCGTTATCTAATCCACTTTTATCAAAAAAATCTTCAAGAAATTGGCAAGGATAGATACATAACTGATTAAACCAAAAATATAGTTCTTGCGGGGGCTTTTTATCAAAAAATTTTACAGATTCTTGATATATACCACTCCAATCAGCCTGTGTTTGATTACCATATAGTAGTTTATTTTTTTGAAATTCCTTACACATTTTCATTAAGTTGATATTTTTTATAATCACAGACTCATCATCTAGTATAATAATATACTCATAATCCTTTTGTAAAAGCCATAAACTATATAGTTTCTTAATATTAATTATGCCGTCGCTTAAATTTTTTAATTCATTTTCTAAAACAATACTTCTAAATTCTCCACCATATCTTGCAAGGAAAGCAATCTCATCGTTATAGCTGCTAAATACAAAACACAAATCTGCTTGTTTATTTAATTCACAATCTATAAAGCTACGCATAAATTTGTATGCGTTTTCAAATCTAGGAAGATGTGTGGGTATTAAAAAACAAATTTTATTCATCTTTTGTTCCCTTTGTGTCTAGATACGCCCTAAGCTCGACTATCTTTTCACCTTTCCACTCTATAATATCTACACCTTCTAGTTTTAAACCATCTAAAATTAAGATGAATTCGATAAAAGTTGCATTTTTATCTTGATATATATTTTTTGCGTTAAAACTTAACTTATTTGCACTTTTAAATATATCTTCTATAGCATTTAAACACTTATTTTTGCCAGATATTTTTCTTACCACTGGATCTTGTAGGATAAAGCTCTCATCAAGCAATTTGGCTATTTCATCTAAATTTTTATTATTAAAAGCTTTAATATACTGCTTTGTTAGCATTTTAATCATTTTTTATCCTTTCATATTCGCTGATTTTAGCGTGTGAGTAAAATGTAAAATATCTATCTTTATCAATTTGTAAATTTTTAACAACTTTACCTTGCAAAATAAGCTCATTTAAAACAGGGGCCACATAAAATTTACCATCTAAATTAATATCTTTTTTTATCATATTTTTTGCTGCAAGTATAAAATCACTCCCTTTTTTAAAATAGTAAAATCCAGCAATTGCATTTTTACTAATTTGCTTTTTCTCAGAAGCTTGTACAATATTGTCAAATTCATCGCATTTAATATATGAAAATCTTGGATGTATATTTTCAAAACTCAAAACACCAGCGTCAAAATTTGATAATCTTTCAATATCTAAATTTAAATCAAGTTCAAAAATTTGATCCATATTGGCAATGATTAATGGCGTATCATTATCTATAAACTCAGTTGCCATTAGGGCAGAACAAGCCATTCCCGCCGTTTGATTTTTCAAAACAAGCACTTGGCTTTTATTATTTGTAAGCACATTTATCGCATCTTCTAAACCAAATTTTCTATTTTCATCATCTTGAATTATAAATATGAAGCGTTTGTTATCTATATTTTGATAGTTTAAAATAAAATGTTCAAGCATTGTTTTACCGCAAATTTCAATAAACGGCTTAGGAAATCCATCTTGTTTATCATCAAAAAAATAGCTCTTACCAGCCATAGGCACAAGGATATTTATCATTTATCTTCCTTTTTATATAGATCTATATGGGCTTTTATATTGTCGTAATTTACTTCGCTTACTTCGCTTACTATCATAACATTAGCTCCACTTGCTCTTGCTGCTTTTATGCCATTTTCATTATCTTCAACGATCAAACACTCTTTTGGGCTTAAACCAAATCTTGCTATAGCTTTGTTATACATTTCTGGATCTGGTTTGCCTTTTGTAACATCTTGATTAGATATATAAAAATCCAAGTAGCCATCTAATGCTGCTTTTTGCATCATTACTTCGATTGTGTTTTTTATCGAATTTGAGCAAACTGCCATTTTGTAACCTTCGCTTTTTAGCTTTGAAAGTGCGTATTCATGGCAAAATGTAGGCTTACAAAGAGTATGAACTAGCTCCATTGTGTAAAGTTGCTTTAGCTCATTTAAAAACGAGTGTAATCCCTGCGGCAAGCCTTTTGTGATTGTTAGCATTTTTAGTTTATCTTTTGTTGGAAGTCCATCAAATGTAGTTAAATGCTCATAGCGTGAAATTTCCATACCAAAAATCTTTAAAGCCTTATTTAATGCTTCATAATGCCAATCTTTAGCTTCTATTAAAACTCCATCCATATCAAAAATTACTGCTTTTATTTTACTCATTAAAAAACCTCCTAGCTTCTTCTACTTTATCAGTGCAAAGCATTAAATTTGAATTGTTTAATTTAGCTTCAATTTGCTTATACTCTTGCCACTCTTTTAGATAATCTCTACTATGTAAATCAGGAGAGACAATACAAATTTGTTTATTATTTTCCAAATGCGTTTTTATGATTTTTTCATCTATCCAATGTGTGTTAAATTCATCTAGCCAAACACCTATAGCTTCTTGATAAAATGATGGAGTAGTCTCATATTCACTTTGGCGTGTAAATACATTTAATCCATATTTTATATATCCCAAGGCATCTGGAACTGACATATCAAAGAAAAAATAATTAGATATTTTATATTTTTGAAGTATTGATTTAAGCTCTATTTGTAAGCCATCTGATTTGATATTTAGAGCTAGGGTTGAATTTGAATAGATATTACAATTAGAATATAAGGATAAAAGCTCATCTAAGCTTAAAGAGTCTTTTGTAGGAATATCATGAGAGATTACGAGATGACCATTATAATCTCTAATATCAGTCTCTACCCCCCCCCATATATTTGCCGATTTGTTCATTTAAAGCTTTTTGGCAAAACTTGAATTCTCTTTGAAATGCTATCATTTGATTCTTTTCACTGCTATCTTGCCACCAGCCACGATGAGATAATATATGCATAAGTTATCCTTTTTAAATAGTTTGTTGGTTATTAATATGCTCCATTATAAATATTTACAATAAAACATATTAAAATTTATAACTTACGCCCAGATATGCTGATGTATCAAGCTGTTTTAGCCTAAATGGCTTATTTTCTATCTCGTAGGTTGCGCCACCATAATCAAAGCTCAAATTTAAATCTTTACTTTTATACATTGTGTGCATAATTCTCGCACCAAATTCTATATTCCATTTATCATCTACTTCATACAAGGCACCTAATTTAGCTCCATAGCTAAATCCATCAAGAAAGTTAGGAATAGCTGGGGCTATATCTTGTATTAAGCTATTTTCTACATCAAATTCGCCCAAAGAGTATCCTACAAATACGCCTATATCAGCCCTTAAATTTGGTTGTATTAATGGAGTGTAGTCATATCCTAATAAAAATCTATGAGAGGTAAATTTATATTTTTCCCACTCATTTGCTATAACTACGCCGCCTATTTCGATATTGTAGCTTCTGCTGCCGATTGATTTGCCACCATATTCATATGATAGAGAGTATCTATGCGTATCATCTACTTGATAGCCAAATTTAGGTGATAATAAGAGATTATTATCTGATATTAAGTCATAGTTATCCTCATCTACTGAGCTATGATTAAATCCACCACTAAATCCGATAAAATACCCATCAGCTAGAGCAAATGTGGCGCTTAAAGATAGTATGAGAACTGTAGATTTTAATTTAAACATATTTATCCTATTTATTTTTGATTTAAAGAATTATAGTGATGCTTTTATAAAATATTGCTTAATTTGGTTAGCAAATCTAGATAATTGGATATATTTTGTATTAAATTTATTTATATTTATTTTATCCTTTATTGGGTATAATCTTCGGATTTTATTGGCTGGGTTTAAAATGAGATTTGATGGTTATAGTAAATCTATAAAATTGATAAAAAATATAAAATATTTTTATAAGCTTAGGCGATATTTTAAATTTGCATTCATAGGTGAAAATAGCAAATTTTATGGCTGGGGGCGTAAAAAATCTGGCTATGATGCTATCGATTTAGCAGATAAATTAAGTGGTGAATTTCGCCTTTTAGAAGATGGTTTTATCCGCTCGGTTGGGCTAGGGGTTGATGGTGCTAGATTGCTTAGTGTAGTTGAAGATGATATAGGGATATACTATGATGCCACTAGACCAAGCAGATTAGAGATGATTTTATCAAATTATGAATTTAGCGATGAGCTATTACAAGATGCTAGGTGGTGCATGGATTACATCATCACGCATAATATTTCAAAATACAATAACGCCCCAAATATCACTCAAGAATTGGTAGAAAAATATGAGCTAAATAGAGGCAAAAATATCCTTATAATAGCTCAAACTAGTGGCGATGCGTCGTTAGTTTATAGTTTTAGTGATAAATTTAGCACCAATGAGATTGTAAGTTTAGCTATAGATGAAAATCCTGGCGCAAATGTGCTTTTAAAAATCCATCCAGATGCCCTAAGTGGTAAGAAAAAATCCGATATAGATATATCAAATTTACCCCCGCAAATCAAAATCATCACTCAAGATATAAATCCAATCTCGCTTTTAAAACACATAGATAAAGTCTATACCAAAAGCTCTGGCATGGGCTTTGAGGCTTTGATGTGTGGGTGTGAGTGCGTCTGTTTTGGGGTGCCATTTTATGCTGGCTGGGGGCTAAGTGATGATAGGGTAAAAGCACCAAATAGACGCAATAAAAAGCTAGCCATAGAGCAGTTATTTGCTGGGGCGTATATGATTTATGCTAAATATATAGACCCATACACAGGGCAAAATACCACGCTAAAAAGGCTATTGCCGCAGATTAATACCATAAAAAATGCTAGGTTAAATCAAAGTGGTAAAGTAAAATTTTCATTTGGATTTTCTATTTGGAAGCGTAAATTTATACTTCCATTTTTGGGTAAAAATTTGAAATTCATAAGCACATTTAGTAAAGATCCGCTTAAAATAGCCTTAAAAAATGGGTTAGATAATAATTCTCTAGTTTATATCTGGGGTAAAAAAGAGTATCCAAAACTACAAAAATGGTGCGATGAAAACGGAGTTTTGATAACTAGAGTAGAAGATGGCTTTATCCGCTCAGTTGGGCTTGGGAGTGATCTTACAAGACCATACTCTTTGGTCTTTGATGATTTGGGGATATACTTTGATACTAGGTTTGAAAGTAGGCTAGAGCAGATACTAAACTACCATAAATTTAGTCAGTATGAGCTTGAATTTGCGAAAAAGTTAAGGGAAATTTTAATAAATAGTAAAATTTCGAAGTATAATGATGATAAAGATGGTATAATTGCGTCTCAAAATGGCAAAAAAATTGCTCTAGTTATCGGTCAAGTCGAAGATGACGCTAGTGTAAAAATCGGTGCTGATGGAATGAAAAATATAGAGCTAATCAAACAAGCAAGGTTAAACTCGCCTAAGGCTCATATCATCTACAAGTCTCACCCAGATGTGCTAAGTGGCAATAGAATAGGCAAAGTAGATGAAAAAGAGGCGTTAAAATATTGCGATGAGATAGTAGCTGGAGTGAGTATGCCTGTGCTACTTGATTTAGCTGATGAGATACATACGATGACATCTACTAGCGGATTGGAAGCTATTTTGCGTGGTAAAAAAGTCATTTGCTATGGTAGGCCATTTTGGGCTGGCTGGGGACTAAGTGATGATAAAAAATCACTTCCTAGGCGTTATAGAAATTTAAGTATAGATGAGTTAATAGCTGGGGCGTATATAATCTATCCAAGATATATTCATCCTGTAAATTTAGAGCCTTGCAATGCTAGTGATTTGGTTTTGGCGCTACAAAAGCAAAAAAAAGAGTTACAAAAACCTATAAATGCGTTTTTTCATAAGATAAATTCGCTATATGCTAGAGTGGGGCAAAAAATTTTATATATAGTTTTATTTATGGTAAAAAAATGAGATTAGAAGATAGAATTACTGATATTAAAGGCAAAAATATCTTGCTTTTACAAGGTCCTATGGGGGATTTTTTCAATAAGCTTGATAATATTTGTACGCAAAAGGGTGCTTTTGTTACAAGAATTGGCTTTAATGCTGGCGATGCGTATTTTTCTAAAACCAAGAGTTATTTTGCCTATAAAGGCAGACCAAAGCAGTGGGCTAAATTTATTAATAAATTCTATCAAGATAATAATATTGATATTGTTTTTTTATTTGGAGATTGTAGATTTTATCACAAGATTGCTATTAAGATAGCAAAGGGGTTGGGAATTGATGTTTATGTATTTGAAGAGGGGTATTTGCGTCCTGGATTTATCACTATGGAGTATTATGGGGTAAATAACCACTCTAGAATGCCTAGAGATAGGGAGTTTTATGATAATTATAGCCCAAAGACCAAGCCATTTACGGTTAAATCAACCTCTACTTATGGCTTGATGGCGTGGTGGGCAACGCAGTATTATTTGGTATCAAATATTTTTTATTTTCTATACCCACATTATATCCATCATCGTGATTTTTCACCTATTAAAGAGGGTTTTTATGGAATAAGAAATTTAATTAGAAAGATTAAATATAAATTTACTGAAAGAGATTTAAATGGGCGTTTCGAAGGGGAGTTAAGCGAAAAATACTATTTTGTAGCACTTCAAACTCACGATGATTTTCAAGTTAGAACGCACTCTAGATTTAGAACTATGGAGAGCTTTATTGAGTATATTATCTCATCATTTTCTAGATACGCTCCTAAGGATACAATCTTGATTTTTAAGCACCATCCTATGGATAGAGGCAAGAAAAATTATAACTCATACATTAGATATTTAGCCAAAATTTATAGGGTTGATGGCCGCATAATGGCTGTGTTTGATGCTCATCTTCCTACAATTATTAAAAATTCAAAAGCCGTAATACTCATAAATAGCACTGTTGGATTAAATGCTCTAAGCTACTCTAAGCCCGTAATTTGCCTTGGCAAATCTATGTATGATATTAAGGGACTTACTACTAAGGATTTAAATTTGGATAAATTTTGGAGCATTCAATCCCCAGTAGATAAGGAGCTTTATTCTAAATTTAGAGCCTATCTAATAGACAATACGCAAATAACTGGAAGCTACTATTTAAAAGATGGAGTAGAATTTAAATAGATTTTGAGTTGATTTGTAACCTTATTTTGATATAATTTTTTAAAACAGCTTTGCGGAGGATATAGTGCTAAATGTTATAAGAGCGCTATTTTTTAGAGAGTTAAAGACTAGATTTGGCAAAAATAGGCATCTAGGTTACTTTTGGGTAGTTGGAGAGCCTTTAATACAGATATTAGTAATTACCACTGTAGTAACCTTAATTCGCGAGAATATCACTCATTTAGTTGTCCCTGGTGGCACCCCTGTTTTTATGTTTTTAGCTTGTGGGGTTATCCCATTTTTTATGTTTAGAAATATTGTTACGCAGCTTATGGGTGGGATAGCTGGGAATTTATCTTTGTTTTTTTATAAGCCTGTTAGACCAATTCATGTATTTTTAGCTAGAGCTTTGCTTGAGTTTTATATGCACTCTTTGATATTTTTATGCGTGATGATTTTGGCTGGGTGGTTTATAGGTTATAATGTAGTGCCTAGGGATTTTTTAGCTATGTTTATTAGCGTTATGTTGATGGTGTTATCTGGGTTTAGCCTTGGTGTGATTTTTGCGATTGTTACGCATTTTATTGAGCCACTTAAGACTATTTTTACATATTTTACTACAGCTTTATATATACTATCTTGCGTTATCTTTCCTATTTGGATTATCCCATCTGATATATTAAAATATATGCTTTATAATCCTATACTACATATTTGTGAGAGTATAAAGCACTACTATTTTGATGGTTATCCGCTAGTTGATGGGATAAATTTATTCTATCCTTTGGTTTGTAATATCATAATGCTATTTATAGGATTTTGGTTTTACTACTATAAACGAAGAGAACTTGTAGCGAGCAGACCATGATAAAATTAGATAATTTAACTAAATTTTACCCACTAAGCAATGGCGATAAGCACTTTGTATTTCGTGAATTTACCTTTACTTTTCCAGATGATTGTAGTATAGGCTTAATTGGTAGAAATGGAGCTGGTAAATCCACTCTTATGCGATTATTAAGTGGGGCTGATATTCCAAATGCTGGTAGAGTCATCACTGATAAGAAAATCTCATGGCCTGTTGGTCTAGCTGGGGGATTTCAACACGCACTTTCAGCTAGGGATAATGTCAAATTTGTAGCTAGAGTTTATGGATATAAAGGCGAGGCTTTAGAAGAAAAAGTGCGATATATAGAGGAGTTTGCAGAGATTGGCAAATACTTTGATGAGCCGATGAATACATACTCTTCAGGTATGAGATCGCGAATTGGTTTTGGGCTTAGTATGGCTTTTGATTTTGATTATTATCTCATAGATGAAGCTGGTGCTGTGGGAGATGCTAAATTTAAGCAAAAAAGCGATGCAATTTATAAAGAAAAATTAAGCAATTCTAAGGTAATAATGGTATCTCATAATATGAGCGAGATAGAGCAGTGGTGCGATAAGGTGATCTTAGTAAATTGCGGTATGACTACGGTTTATGATGATGTCAAAGAGGGAATTGAGATGTATAAAAGGATATGCAGTTGAATAAAAGAGCTATGATTTTAAGATCAATTAAGGATATAAAACAGCATAAAGAGCGTCTAAATAGACTTGATAGTTTTAAAACTGTGATTTATATAATGGTCGTGGTAATATTTTATTATGTATTTATTGCAGCTGATAGATATGTAAGCGAGGTATCATTGACCGTTAAATCTACAGATGGAAGCTCCCAGGTTGCACTTAGTGGGATAGAGAGTTTAGTTGGCATTCCATCTAGTTCAACTGAGGATATTAAGCATTTACAAGAGTATATTAAATCCCTTGATATGCTCCAAAAACTTGATGAAAAGATAAATTTAAGATCGCTTTATGAGAAGCAAAAGCTAGATCTATTTTTCCGTATCTATTCATCAACTAGCAAAGAGAGTTATTTACAGTATTATAGAAATAGAATTCACATACTATTTGATGATGCTACTGGGCTTTTAAATGTTGCTGTGGAGGGCTTTAGCCCTGAAGATGCTCGCACTATTTCAGCTGCTATTTTAGAAGAGTGTGAGAGATTTATAAATGAAATTTCACACAATATTGCTAGAGAGCAGTTACGATTTGCTCAAGGTGAGTTAGAAAATGCTAAGCAAAAGTATAAAGATGCTAAAAATGAGCTTTTAGCTTTTCAAAATCAATATGGTATCTTCGATCCGCAAAGTTTGGTACAAACCAAGGCTGGATTTATCACAGATATAGAGTTGCAAATCTCTAAAAAAGAGACCGAGCTAAATACAATGAGAAGCTATCTAAATGAGAATGCGCCTGAAATTTTAGCGTTGAAAGCTGAATTAAGAGCGCATAAAGAGCAGTTAGAAAAAGAAAAACGCAAGGTAGCATCAAATGCATCGCAAGATAGGTTAAATGATGTTGTGGCACAATTTGAAGCTTTATATCTAAATTTAAACTTTGCTGAAGATGTCTATAAAACGGCTATTAAGGCAGTTGAGACAACTAGAATTGAGATAGGCAGAAAGGCTAAGCAACTAGTGGTAATCCAAAGTCCATATGAGCCACAAAGTGCCAAATATCCAGATAAAATGTATAATATTATCACAATTTTTATAATTTTGACATTGATATTTGGTATTGTTAGGCTTATTCGTGCTATTATCGATGAGCATAGATATTAATCTATGAAAAAACCATATAAAAGCGGTATTTTATTAGCAGCAACTAATAATTCCGCCTTTGCCATTGGGGCAATGGTAGCTAATATCACTGAGGTGATGAGTGGCGAGGTGGATGTATTTTATATTGTTCATGATGGATTTACTCAAAGTGAGATGGAAGCATTTTGTAGGCTTTGCGATGGTATAAAAATCAAATTTATTAGCTTTACTAAGGATGATTTCGTCACTAAAATTCAAGCTTTTGGCGATAAAAATAGCGCTAATTTAAATTCCCCATTTCTCTCTCGTTGGACGCATATGGCTTATGGAATGTTTGAGCCGCTTTTGCTACTTGATGAGTGTGAGTGTATAATATATCTTGATTTTGATATTATGCTGCTTAAGGGGATTGGCAAGCTTTTTAAATTTAAAAATTACCATTTTGGAGCGCACCGAGGCAAAAGCTTATTAAACCCAACGCTTAAAGATTATAATGGTAAATTTAGAAGCTATAGGGTCTATAGAAGCGGTATTGTAGCCTACTATGATACAATACCAAATCCAAAAGAGTGTTATAAGCAAATTTATAATTACAGCACCAAATATGGAGTAAATGACCAAGGGGTGCTTAGTCTATTAATATTAAATAGTAATTTTAAAGTCAAAGAGCTAGGCTATGAATATACAGGTAGCACATATTGGCGTAAAAGTATCGGATATAGTATTATTCACGCTTGGGGAAGAGATGGGAGATTTTGGAATAATGAGCTAGTTTATCAATTTTGGGGAGAAATTTGGAATAGCTATTATCAAAAATGGTTAAAATATGGCGGTAGCGAGTATAAAGGTGGCTTTATTTGCAAGGCAAATTACGCTATAGAGCGAATAAGATATCATCTAGCTTACAAGCTTGGGTATGCAATGGTACAAAATTACTATAGTATATTTGGAAAATTTAAACTACCTTTTATTTTATTAGCTATTTATTTAAGGCATAGATGCGAACAAAAAGAGTATTTTAAGATAATCCAAAACAAACCACACCTCAAAGTCCCACCGATAGAGCATTATGAGGATTATAAATCCGCCTTAAAAGAAAGGCAAAGCATACCATATAAACTTGGCTTAGCCTTGATAAATGCTAGTAAAACCTGGCATAAAGGTGGATTTGTAAAATTATATTTTGATATTAAAAAGATTAAAAAGGGAGATAAAATAACATAAAGATAGAAAAGCAAGGTTTTATAAAATCGAAATTTATTATGTTTATAAATCTAATGAAATTTGGATTGAAGCTTTTTCTAGTCTATTTTTTGCTATTTCAAAATAATTTTTATCTTTTTCGATCCCTATAAAATATCTATTTGCCATTACGGCAGCTACACCAGTAGAGCCTGAGCCCATAAAAGGATCTAAAATTATATCATTGGAATTTGTATGAATTTTAATGATCTCGCTCATTAGAGCTAGTGATTTTTGAGTAGGATGAGATGTTCGCTCCTTGCCAGCTACTACTGGAAATTTGTATAATGAGCGTAAATACGGCAGATTATCTGTTTTATTAAAAGTCCATTTGGCACCTTTTTTAACAGCCCAAAGAGCAAATTCCATGTCTTGAACATAGCGACGATTAGTATTTCTTGGCATAGGATTATTTTTTTGCCAGACTAAAATATCTTTTATTTCAAGGTTTGAGCTTTTGCAAACTTTGCAAATATCACTAATAAATTTATAAGAGCAAAATACAATAAAAGAACCATTTTGATCTAAAATTTTAGAAAATTTTTCTATCCATTCAAGCAAGGCAAAATTATTATCCCATAATCCAAAATCCACACCTTGACGAGGATTTTTCATAGTTGAAAAATTGTTTTTTTTTGAGATATTATAGGGTGGGTCTGTGATTATGTGATTTACTTTAATCTCTTTTTCTAATGCATTTTCTATCCAACAAAACGCATCAGTGTTAAATATTTCATATCTATTCATAATAAAACTCTTTTGCTATTTCATCTGCTAGAGCTTTTGCTAGTAGCGGTGGGACAGCATTGCCAATTTGCTTACAAACTTGTGTTTTTGAGCCACAAAATATAAAATTATCATCAAAGCTTTGAATTCTAGCAGCCTCCCTTGGTGTAATAGCTCTATTTAAAAAAGGATGTGAGTTTGTGCCGTTGCTTGGTGTGTCAAATCTAGTATCAATAGTGGGGCTTGGCTCATCCCATTTTAATCTCCCCCAAGTAGTGTTAAATTTTTGTTTTCCATGAAGTTCTTTTGGCAAATGCTCTTTACCGCTCTCGCAAGGTATCATTTTTAGTTTTTCAAGTGCTGTTTTAGAGTGATTGCTGGCTTTATGATATTGTAAAAATTCGCCTCTAAGCATTTTTTGATATTGGCTTTGGGCTTGATTTTGATACTGGCTTGTTATTTGCCCCTCTCCACTTTCTAAATAAGAAAGATCGCTAATTGCGTCTTTTACATTTACGTAAATTTCTTGTTTTTTAGGAAATTTTAGTTTTTTATTCTTTGCAGCTAAAAAAAATGCTCTTTGTCTATTTTGTGGCACTCCATAGTCTTTTGCATTTAGGATATCACAATTTACTTGATAGCCTAGTTCTTGAATTTTTGATAAAATTTCATTTTTAAAATATCCATTTGAACAAGCTAAAAGATTTTTTACATTTTCTATTACAAAAACTTCTGGTTGTAATTCTTTTACAAGCTCCAAATACTCTAAAAATAAAAAATTTCTAGAGTCATTTAATCCTAATTTTTTACCTTTCAGACTAAATCCCTGACAAGGAGGGCCGCCTATTATCATATTGACTTTAAGCTCTTGTGCTAAATTTATGATTTGTTTTTTTGTACTTTTGTCTGTGATATCTCCACAAATAGTTTGCGCACATTTGAAGTTGAGTTTAAAAGTTTCTATGGCTGAATTTTCAAAATCAAGCGCAAGCAGGGTTTTAAAATGCGGATTTTTGTCAAAACCAAGCGAAAAACCGCCGGCACCACAAAATAAATCTAGAATTTTAAACACGCAAGTCCTTTATCTTTTTTGTTATAATACAAAAATTCAATTTATAGGAACATAAAATGAAAGTTAGCGAGTTTTTAAACAATACTCAAAGCCCTTTTGTTTTGGGAGCATTTTTTTCTAGATATGTGATAGAAAAAGGATTTATACAAACTATATCTCAATATAAATCTACAAAATTTCTAGATGATAGCATTTATAAGAGTAGTTTACCTCTATATTTGGATGCGCTAAATTATCAAAGTAGTGATAGAATTTGGGAATATAAAAGTAAAACTTCATTTCAAATTGTATTAGAAAATGATTTGGATTTAAATAATGATAGATTTTACAAACTATTACTTCGCAAAATTATGTTAAGTCCATTTTTTATAGGCGAAATTTTAGATGATGATAAAAAGGAATTCATAAGAGGATTTTTTGAAATTCGTGGTAGTGTGGATACAAGCAGACCATATTTAAGTCAAGATTATTTTTATAACTCAGAGCTTGAGCTAAAAAGATTAAGACTTTTAATAGATAATTTTAATATTCCAGAAGAAGCTTTTAATATAAATTTTAGAGAATTACAATCACAATTTGTAAGTGGAGAAAATAGGCGCAATACACAATTTCGCATAAATTTATTTTGGTATATTAAAAATATAGGTTTGATAAATGAATATAAGGCAAAAATAATCAAAGAAGTTTATGGAATTAACTATAAAAGAAATATTGATGAAATATTTTATTTTGAGTGTGAAGAACCAAGTTTTACAAAAGCAATGATAAATGAAAGACTGGGTTTTTATTTAAATACAATTTATGGTAAAAATCTAAGCAATTATGAAATTGATAAAATTCGCAAAGATTTAGAGTTTGAAGAAGAGAAAAATGATAAATTTAAGCGTGATGTAAATATAGTGAAATTTATGCGTATTTATGCACCTGATATTTGCGCTGGCTGTAATGATATTTACAATATTAAAGACAGAAGTTTTCTGACACGGCAAAATCGCTATTATACTGAAATTCACCATTGTATCTCTGTGGGTAAAGATAAAGAGCTTGATGTGCTTGAAAATCTTGTAAAACTCTGCCCTACTTGCCATAGAGCTCTTGGCAAAGGCTCATCAAGTGCTGAATATCAAAAAGAGCTAATCAAAAGAATACTAAATTCAAATCAGCAAAACTTAGAATTTGCTAAAATCATCTTTGCTAGTGATGATATAAACATTTTAGTAGAAAAAATACAAGAAAACTTAAAATAACATTGATGAGTTTAAAAAAACTTGGTATAAGAGAGGATTGTTTAAGCTATATTTTGATATTAAAAAGATAAAAAATGAGTATAATCAGTAAGATTAGTGAATGATATAAGCAAATAAATAGCTGATTTTAGGGCTAAATTTAGCAGTGTAGTTATAAGCTAGTATGAATGATTTAAAAGAGGCAGTTTGCTCATACTCTCAATACTACAAAATTAGCTAGATAATTTCATCTGTATAAGCCAAGTAGCCCAGCACTATCCCCATTAAAACAAATCCAAATAATATTGAAGTTATGTTTATAGAAGATGAGTAAGATAGTTAAAATTTATTAGCTAGAAAAAGAGTTATATTTAGAGCAAATGCGGTTCATATCCCTAAAATTTATCAAGATATTTTTAAAGCTTTTAAGGCTAAAAATGAGATTTATAGCGTAATTTTAAGCTTGAATTTACTAAGGCGTTATTTGGCTTTAGTAAGGCGTATGATATTAATGAAGATTAGATCACTCTAGCAGTGGCTAATTATAGATGAGTTGGGCTTAAAGTGTTACTAAATTATAGCAACACTTTAATATATTAATAAAACAAGCTATTTACGCTCTCATCGTGATATACTCTACGGATTACTTCGCCAAATAGTGGGGCAGTGCTTAAAACCTTGATATACGGGCTTTGCTCTTTAAGTGGGATGGTATCAGTCGTTACTAGCTCATCTAATGCCCCGCTATTTATCCTATCATATGCTGGGCCACTTAAAACAGGATGAGTACAAAATGCCATTACGCTTGTGGCGCCATTTTTCTTAAATACCTCAGCAGCCTTTACTATAGTTCCAGCTGTATCTATCATATCATCTATTAAAATCACATCCTTGCCATTTACATCGCCTATTATATTCATAACTTCGCTTTCATTGGCCTTTTCTCGGCGTTTATCTACTATTACCATATCTAAATTTAAGCTCTTAGCAAGACTTCTAGCACGAGCTACGCCACCTACATCAGGGCTTGCGACAATAGGATTTTTAAGATTTTTACTTTTTACATAGTCTAAAAATACGATCGTTCCATATAGATTATCAACTGGAATATCAAAAAAGCCTTGAATTTGCCCAGCGTGAAGATCCATAGTAACAACCCTATCGATCCCAGCAGTTTGCATCATATTTGCTACTAGTTTGGCTGTGATTGGCACTCTTGGAGCGGCTTTTCTATCTTGTCTAGCATAGCCAAAGTATGGCACAACCGCAGTTATAGAGCTAGCGCTTGAGCGTTTTAGAGCGTCTGTTAAGATTAAAAGCTCCATCAAATTTATATTAGCTGGCGCACAGGTTGGCTGAATGATAAAGACATCTTTACCACGCACACTCTCACCGATTTGGACGCTAATCTCACCATCGCTAAAACGCTTTATACTTGCTTCACTTAATGGAATTCCTAGATATTTTGCTACCATTTTAGAAAATTCCACATTTGCTGTCCCAGAAAAAATCTTATATCCACGCATTTTTATCCCTTAAAATAGTTAAAAAATTTAATTCTATCCTAAATTTGCTTAAAAATTTAAATATTAATCGCAAAATAAATTTAAGTTTCTGAGCCATATGTAAGCAAATTTATTATAAAATCTTATAAAAATTTAGGGTTGGTATGGGAAATTTTATCTGTTTGCACTGCAAGGGCGAGTTTGACAAAAGTGCGATAATCACTGATGAGAGCGGGAATGAGTTTTGCTGTAATGGGTGTAAGAGCGTATATAATTTTTTAAATTCCCATAATTTAGGCGAATTTTATGATAAATTAGGCAATCAAAAGCACTTCAAAGCACCAAATTTGGCCAAAATTGATAGCGAGGCATTTTATAAAAATTATGTTAGAAATAGCGATGGATTTTGCGAAATTTATCTTATAATTGATGGAATTCACTGCTCAGCTTGCGTATGGCTAAATGAAAAGGTGCTTATATCAAGCGATGGGGTTGTTGATTTTAGCTTAAATTCAGCTACACATAAGGCCTATATAAAATGGGACGATAGCATAATAAAATTAGATGAAATCCTACGCAAAATCAACTCCATAGGCTACACGCCAATCCCATATGATCCTAAAAAAGCAGATTTAAGAGCGAGTCAAAAACGGCGAGAATTTTACTCTAAGATGCTTGTTGGGCTATTTTGTACTATGAATATTATGTGGGTGGCGGTGGCTTTGTATGGTGGGTATTTCAGCGGAATGAGCGATGATATTAAGGATATTTTACATTTTGCTGAGTTTGTTTTGGCCTCTCCTGTGCTGTTTTATACAGGAAGTGAGTTTTACAAAGGGGCGTATCTTGCCATTAAAAATCGCCAAGCTAATATGGATTTAAGCATTTGTGCTGGGGCCAATATAGCCTATTTTTACTCAGTTTATGCGATGCTTAGTAGAAGTGGAGAAGTATATTTTGACTCTGTGGCTATGATAATTACATTTGTATTTATAGGTAAATTTCTTGAAGTAATTAGCAAGAAAAAATCGATCGATACCCTAGACTCTCTTGGGGCGCTTTTGGTAAATCAAATTTATGTAAAACGAGATGGGAAATTCGAGTTAAAAGATGTAAATGATATAAAACCTGGCGAGATAATCAAAGTCCGAAGTGGTGAGCGAGTGATGATAGATGGCATCGTGGCTAGTGGGGCTGGGAGCTTTGATCTATCTAGTATTAATGGCGAGAGTTTGCCGGTGGTTATAAGCGAAGGCCAAAAGATTATAAGCGGAGCTGTGTGCGTAGATGGGAGCGTAGAGTATAGGGCTAGTGAGCTATTTAAAAGCTCTATTCTTAGTAAAATAATTGATCTATTAAATAAAGCAAGTTTTAAGAAGCCAAAAATTGAGCTTTTAGCTAATCAAATTTCAGCTAAATTCTCTCTAACTATCCTTTTGCTAGGGATTTTGACATTTGCGATTTGGCTTTTTAATAGCGGTGAGATTAGCAAAGGATTGATAGTAGCTGTAAGCGTGATTATAATCGCTTGTCCGTGCGCTTTAAGTCTTGCTACTCCGGTGGCTACGCTAATAGCCTTAGGTAGTGCGATGCGTGGTGGGATAATATTTAAAGAAGCTAGGATAATTGAGAGCTTGGCTAAGTGTAGTTGTGTGGTATTTGACAAAACTGGCACACTATCAAAATCCAAGCTTAAAGTTATTAAAGCGATAAAATTTAAAGAGTATAATCAAGATTTATTATACTCTTTGGCTCTTTCATCTACTCATCCTGTGAGTGTGGCTATAAGGGATTTTATCCTTGCTAAAGAGCTTAATTTAAGCGATATAACTAACCATAATGGCTTAGGTATGAGTGCGAAATATGGGGATTTGGATATTTATGGCGGTAGTGCGAAGTTTATGGCTCAAATGGGATTTGGGGAATTTGAAGCGAGTGGACTAGAATATCATTTTGCTGTAGGAAAAGAAGTTGTGGCGAAATTTGAGCTTGAAGATGAGCTAAGAGATGAGTCAAAAGCCGTTATAAATAGCTTAAAAAAAGATGGATATAAGGTAGTAATGCTAACAGGCGATAACGATAGTGTGGCTACAAAGATTGCAAATAGGCTAAATATAGATGAATTTTACGCTAGTAAAGATCCGATCCAAAAAGCTCAAATAATCAAAGATTTAAATTCCAAATCTCCAGTGGTGATGATAGGTGATGGAGTTAATGATATAGTGGCACTAAACACAGCTAGTGTGGGGATCTGTATGGGAAGTGGAGCGCAAATTAGTATAGAAAAGAGTGATGTAGTCTTGCTAGATGATAATTTAAATTCGCTTTTAAGGGCTTTGAAGCTATCTAAGCTAACTTTTAGAACTATTAAGGAGAATTTGATTTTTACCTTGATTTATAATGCTCTTACAATCCCTCTTGCTATGATGGGTTATATAATACCGCTATTTGCGGCAATTTCTATGTCTTTAAGCTCTATAATTGTGGTTTTAAACTCAACTAAAATAAGATTAAAAGGATAAAAATGGGCGCTGTGATAGCTATAATGCTTGGGATATCTACTTTGCTTGGTGCGTTGGCGCTTTTTGGGCTTTTATGGGGTGTAAAAACCAAGCAATTTGATGACTATTCTAAATTTTTAGATGGGACAAAATTTGATAGTGAAGATGCGTTAAATGATGCTGTAAATTTAGAAAATCGTAAAAAAGAGCTTATGAAAAATAAGGGTTATAGACCGCCAGATTAAGATAAGAATTAAAGATATTTAAAAGAACTAGCTAGGATAAACCTAGCTAGATAGAGTTATTTAAGAGTTGAAATGTAGTTGTTTACAGCTTCCATATCAGCATCGCTTAAAGCAGCCATTTGACCTTTCATGATAGCACCCATATTGATTTTACCTTTACCATCATTTAATGTACCAGCTTTGTAAGCTTTCATATCAGCTAATCTTTGAACTGGATCTGTATCAACTAGAGCTGGAACTTTATTTAAATATTTTTTTTCAGCTTTAGCACCATGACAAACTGCACATTTTTTGTATATTGCAGCACCATCAGCAGCGAATGCACCAACACAGGCTAATGCAACCAATAGAACTATTTTTTTCATTTTTTATCCTTTTGAAAGATTTAATATGAGTATTATAGTGCCAATATTCTGAAATTTAGATTAAATATTATAATTAAATTTTAATTTAGAGATATTAATTATCCAAAAATTTATGATTATTAAGTGAATTTAAACTAAAATATAGATAAAATCAGCCTATGGAAAAGATTAAAGCACTATTTTTAGATCGTGATGGGGTGATAAATAAAGACCCAGGATATGTTTATCGCATAGAGGATTTTGAGTTTATGCCTGGAATTTTTGAGGCTTTAAGTGGTTTTATGGCACTTGGATTTGAAATTTTTGTAGTTACAAATCAGTCAGGAATAGGTCGTAAATACTATACCCAAACTGATTTTGATAATCTTAGTTGCTATATGATTAGTGAGTTTAAAAAAAGAGGCGTAAGTATCAAAAAGATATATTATTGCCCTCACACTCCAGATGATAATTGTAGTTGTAGAAAGCCAAGATCTGGTATGTTTTTACAAGCTTTGAGTGAATTTAATATAGATATGAAAAGCTCAATTATGATAGGGGATAAAAAAAGCGATATAGAGGCTGCTAATAGTGCTGGTGTGGGTAGAAGCTTTTTGATTGATGGGGATAAATTTAGTAGTGTTTTAGATATTTTAGAGTGTGTAAAGGGATATGAATGAGAGTATTGATAACTGGCGGAGCGGGATTTATAGGCTCAAATTTAGCTAAGCATTTTATGAGTGAGAATGAGGTTTTGGTAGTGGATAAATTTCGCTCTAATGAGACCTTTAGTAATGGAAATTTAAAAAGCTTTGGACATTATAAAAATTTAATTGGCTTTAAAGGCGAGATTTATTGCGGTGATATTTGCGATATTGATACAATTAAAAAAATGCGAGATTTTGCTCCAGATGTGATATATCATCAGGCTGCTATCTCTGATACTACAGTGGCTGAACAAGATGAGATTATGAGAGTGAATTTAAACTCATTTAAAGATATTTTAGATATCGCATACCAAAATGGCTCTAAAGTGATCTATGCTAGTAGTGGTGCTACATATGGGGACGCCCCAAGCCCACAAAGTGTAGGCGTAGGTGAAAATCCGGCTAATGTCTATGGATTTAGTAAGCTTATGATGGATGAGATGGGGCGAGAGTATCACGCTAAAACGGGACTTCATATAGTTGGGCTTAGATATTTTAATGTATATGGAGATGGGGAGTTTTTTAAAAACAAAACCGCATCTATGGTATTACAATTTGGATTACAAATTCTAAGCGGCAATGCCCCAAGACTCTTTGAAGAAAGTGATAAGATAAAAAGGGATTTTGTATATATAAAAGATATAATCTTAGCCAATGAATTAGCCATAAATGGAGATAGTGGGGTCTATAATGTCGGAACTGGCAATGCTAGAAGTTTTCAAGATATTGCTGATATTTTACAGAAAGAAATTGGTGTAAGCTTAGGCAATGAGTATATCAAAAATCCATTTGCATCGCAGTATCAATACTTCACTCAAGCTGATATATCGCCTACTAAAACTAGCTTAAAATATGAGCCAAAATATAGCCTTGAAGATGGCATAAGGGATTATTTACCAGCTATAAAACGAATTTATAATAGTGAGTTTAAGTGATGGCTAGAGTTTTAGTAGTTGGGGATTTGATGATTGATCACTATATATGGGGAAGTTGTGATCGTATAAGCCCAGAAGCACCAGTCCAAGTAGTAAATATAAAAAATGAGACCAAAAGAT
Organism: Campylobacter sp. RM19073; assembly: GCF_024723495.1. NCBI lineage: Bacteria > Pseudomonadati > Campylobacterota > Epsilonproteobacteria > Campylobacterales > Campylobacteraceae > Campylobacter > Campylobacter sp. RM19073. Next base: position 37,817 of record NZ_JANQCT010000011.1, read on the forward strand.
TAGGCGGTTGTGGCAATGTGGTTTCAAATTTAATCGCTCTTGGAGCTGATGTTGGCGTGGTGAGCGTGGTTGGCGATGATGAATTAGGTAGTGAAATTTTAAAGCTTTTAAAAGATCGTGGTGCTAAAATCGAGCTAGTGATCGCACAAAAAGGACGCAAATCTAGCCAAAAAAGCCGTATAATGGTATCTCATCAGCAAGTTTTAAGACTAGATACTGAGAGCGTTAGCGATATAGATTGTGCTGATGAGATCATAGGTAAATTTCAAAGTATATTAGAAAATTATGATATTGTCTTGCTTAGTGATTATGGTAAGGGCGTTTTGAATGATTATCTAACAAAGCAGATAATCACAATTGCTAAAAAAACCTCCAAAATGGTCTTAGTAGATCCAAAAGGCAAGGATTATAGTAAATATAAAGGCGCAACGCTTCTTACGCCAAATAAAAAAGAAGCAAGTGAGGCTTTGGGCTTTGTGATTGATAGCGATGAGAAGTTAGAGTTGGCCTTAAAAAGTATGAAGATGAATTATGAGCTAAAATACTCTTTAATCACTTTAAGCGAAGATGGAATAGGGCTTTTAGATGATGAGGTGAAGAAATTCCCCGCATTAGCAAAAGAGGTCTTTGATGTAACTGGTGCTGGGGATAGCGTTTTGGCTACTTTGGGATATTGCTTAGCTAGTAAGATGAGTATCGAAGAGGCTATAGCTAATGCGAATTTAGCCGCAGCTGTGGTAGTAGGCAAGGTAGGCAGTGCTGATGCAAGCTGGAAAGAGATAGAGAGCTTAAAGAGTAAAAAAATAGGCTTTGAGAGAAAAATAGTCAAGCTTGATGAGCTTTTAAAGATTGATAGAAGTGGTAAGAGCTTGGTATTTACAAATGGGTGCTTTGATATTTTGCATTTTGGTCATATCAGCTACTTACAAAAGGCGAAAATGCTTGGAGATATTTTGGTTATTGGGTTAAATTCAGATAGCTCAGTTCGAGCTTTAAAGGGCGATGATAGGCCGGTAAATATAGAGCTTGATAGGGCAGCTATGCTGTGTGCGATGGAATTTGTGGATTTTGTCGTGATATTTGATGATGATACGCCTTATGAGCTTATTAAGGCCATTAGCCCTGATGTGCTTGTAAAGGGTGCTGATTATGAAGGCAAGGTGGTTGTGGGTAGTCAGTTTGCTAAAAGAGTTGAGCTAATTGAGTTTGTAGAGGGCAAGAGCACTACAAAAATAATAGAAAAAATAAGAAATTAAAGGATAATTATGAGTATATTTAGCGATGAGTTAAAATCACATTTAGAGGTGGCAAATTCGATTTTGTCTGTTGATGAATATGTAATGAAAGTAGCAAATATCATTATAGATACGCTTAAAAATGGCAATAAAATAATAATTTGCGGCAATGGCGGAAGTGCAGCTGATGCTCAGCATTTTGCGGCTGAACTTACAGGTAGATACAAAAGCGAGAGAGCTTCGCTTGGTGCTATAGCGCTAACTACTGATACCTCTGCACTTACGGCAATTGGTAATGACTATGGGTATGATATGGTATTTTCAAGGCAACTTGGCGGAGTAGGCAGGGCTGGGGATTTGCTAGTTGCTATTAGCACGAGCGGAAATAGTAAAAATGTATTAAACGCCATTCAAGTAGCTAGAGAAAATGGGATAAAAAGCGTTGGATTAAGCGGCAAGGGTGGCGGAGCTATGAATGATATGTGCGATATAAATATCGTAGTTCCATCTGATGATACGGCTAGAATTCAAGAGATGCATATTTTGATAATTCATACGATTTGTCAAGCGGTAGATTGTGCTTTTAGCTAAGCTCATTAATTAAATTTAAAACTATGCTAGGTTTGAGTGCTTTCATACACTCATGAGTGCCGATGGGGCATACTCTTTTCATACATGGCATACAATATAAATTTAAGTGAGCCAATCTAGCATTTGGGTTATTATATGGGCTTGTACGAGTAAAATTCGTTGGCCCAAATAGTGCTATGGTAGGGGTTTTGAAAGCTGCTGCTATATGCATTGGGCCACTATCGTTGGTTATAAATAGCTTAAGCCCAGCTATATGGCTAGCTAGCTGGCTGATTGTCGTTTTACCACAGAGATTTTGGTGGGTTATGCTATTTTGGTTTAGAATTTGGCTAATCTCATCACATATATCGCTCTCTTTATCGCCGCCAAATATCAATATATCAAATTTATCGCTCAATTTAGTTGCAACATCAGCAAAGTAGCTTGGATACCATCTCTTAGCACTTCCATATGTAGCGCCAGGATTGATGCCTAGAGTTGGCTTTGAGTATTTAATGGGGGTGAAATTTAACTCTAGTTGATCTGTTAGAATATCGATATTTAGTAGTTTTGAGCTAAAATTTAGATAATCAACAACAAGATGGCTATTTTTATCAATTGGTTTATAAACTCCGCTTTTTGCCGCTTCTATGAAAAACGCCAAAGCCTTAGAGGCAAGGTGGCTTCTAAAGCTGATAAATATATCAAATTTGGGTAGTGATTTGGCTAATTTATATAGATAAAGTAGGCGAAATTTGGATTTTTTAGAGTTATCTACTATGATATTTCCGCTTTTTTCAAAAAGAGCAGTTGAGGCGTATGAGCCAAAAAAAGTTAAATCCGCATTTTTGAAATTTGCCTTTATATTTGCGATGGCTGCACTACTCATCACTCCATCGCCAAGCCAAGTAGGCAACTCAATGAATATTTTCACTAATGACCTTTATTATTTGATTTAGGCTTTTATCTGTTGTAAAATCTTTGGCTAATTCAATATTTTTAGCTGATATTTCAACCATTAAATCGTGATTATTTAAAAGCTCATCAATATATTTTGCTGTATCATCAGTAGATTTTATGATAAACTCATCGCCTAATATCTCACTAGCTCCGTTATTAGCAGTAGTAAAGCATATGGAGCCATAGCTTAACGCTTCTAAAATTTGGGTGCTAAATGGGTTATAAAGCGATGGTAAAACAAATATATCAGCTGCTTCGTAGTATCGATTTAGCGTTTTTGGTGGTTGCTTGAAGATCGCTCTAACTCCAAGCTTTTTAGCCATTTTTCTATATTTTGGAGCGGATTTATCGCTACTTATGATTATAGCATTTATCTTGTTTTGAATTTGGCTTAATAGCTTGATAAACTCAGCCACTCCATCGTTTTTTAAATTATTAGATATAAATAGGATAATTGAGAACTCCATATCCAAGCTAAGCTCTTTGCATAGTTGCATTTTAGCACTGCCTTTTTGCACCTGGGTTGGTAGGTTAATTCCAGGGTAGATTGTGCTAATTTTATTTGGTTTTATATCATAAATCGTCTCTAATTGATAGCGTGTTAGGTTTGAGTTTGTTATGATTTTTGCGGAGTTGTTTATGCAGTTTTTCTCAATTTTACTTCTAATAAGACTTAATGGATTTAAAAACCAAAATTTATCTAGTCTTTTATATATCTTTTGTACTCCATCACTAGCTAGATATATATCAGCACTATCAAATCTATCTAAGCATACATATAGCTCATCACTCTTTTGCTTTTTGGCAAGTTTGTTTATTTTTAATAGTTTTATGATGGGATTTTTACCCTTTATATTATCATAATTTCTACTTGTGGGATTAAAGCCTTTTGAGCTTAAAGCTGATTTTAATCTCTCTAAAAATCTTTGGTTTTTATTTGTAGAGTTTATTTCTAAGATTGTTATATTTTTCATATTTTCATTTTATCATATTTAGGCTTATAAATTGGTTTAATTAGTTTGAATTTGTATTATAAAGCTATTTTTTATCTCATTTTTAATCCAGTTTATATCAAGAGTGTTTAAGCAATCGCTAATTTGTGAGCCATTACACCCTTCATTTCCGCATGGGACGCACTTTAGAGTGCTTTGAATGACTGTGTGCTTACCCATTTTTTGAATTCCATTTGTATCTTTATAGTAGCTTTTGGATTTGGAGTTATCCCACGGCCCCCAAGCACTAGTATAGCTAGGGCCAAATAACGCTATACAAGGCACATTATTTGCTGCTGCTATGTGCATTATGGCTGTATCTGTGCCTATGTAGAGTTGTGATTTTGAGCTTAAAAATGCCACTTGATCTAGAGTTAAATTCCCCATAAATACCATTGGCTTAGATTTACAAAGAGATAGGATATTTTTCATTTTATCAATCTCATTTTGACTCTTATCACAGGTTAGAACCACTCTTTTATCAAGCTCAATCTCGCAAAAGTCAATTATTTTAGCCATTATCTCATCGCTTACACATTTATAATTAAATCTAGCCATTGGGTGAATATGGATAAAATTATTTGGCAAATTTAGATTATACTCATTAAAATATAGGCTAACTTTCGTGCTTTTAATCTCCTTATTTAGGGCGTTTATAGCAGATAAATTCTGCATTACTATATGGCCGCTTGGTTTTGAGATATGGGTTATAAATTTATTTAAAATTCCATTTTTCCCTTTAGGTGATACTATGGTTTTAGCTCCGATAAATTTGGCTAAAAATAGCCCCCTATCGCTCATTTCTGTATTTATCACAATATCAAATTTCTCTTTTTTTAATCCCAAGGCATACCTTAGCTCTAGATAATTTTTTTTAAATATATTTGCTTTTTTGATTATCCCACGCTCATAAATGTGAATTTTCTCAATTTGCGGATTATTTTGTAGTGGTGCTTGTGTGCCGCTATTTACCGCATAATGTATAGAGGCATTAGGATAGTGAGCCTTAAGATTTGAGATTAGCGGTGTAGTTAGTAATACATCGCCGATAAATCTAAATTTTATAATTAATATTTTCATTTATATATCTCTGGGTAGAAGTGTTTAAATTTCTTATGCATCCAAAAATACTCATCTGGTTTGGAGCTTATAACCATCTGCGTAGCGTCGCTTTGGTATTGCGTGGCGAGTTGAATTTTGTCCCCATTTAGGGCATTAATATCGATTGGATCATAAAATATGATTAAATTTTTATCGCCATATCTTTGAATAAAAGCTGGGATTATCACCGCATTTAGCTTAGACGCAAAGATACTAGCAGCATGTGTGTGAGCTATTTTATTAGAGAAAAACTCACACGCTAACCCATCTCTAATATCGATATTTTGATCGACTAAAATCCCAAGAAGACGCCTTTTTTGTAGTGCTTTGATAATCATCTTTGCGCCACCGCTTTTAGGTATTACCTCTATATCGAATTTAGCTCTTTTTTGGCTTAAAATCTTATCCATTAAAGGGCTATCAAGATTTCTACCTACGATACTAACAGCGCCAAATTTCGCCGCCATCGCAAGGCTAAAAAGCTCCCAATTACCATAATGTGCGGTTGTGATGATGATGGGGCGATCTTTAAATTTATCCAAAATTTCTTCATTTTTAAATTCCACTTTGGATAAAATCTGCTCTTTTGAGCTATTTTGATTACGCAAAAACTCCATACCAAAGTAGGCAAAATTGCGATAAGTATCTAAAATAATCTTTTCTATATTATCAAATTTACACATTTTAAGGTTAATTCTCATTATATTTGTATGCTTCTTATCAAATTTATAAAACAGCCTAGCAAGTGCGTCTAAAAGCAGATTTTGAAACTTCATAGGCGTGTAGTTTGCGATAAATTTAAATATTTTATAAAGCAAAAAATATACAAAATCAATCATACAAATTCTCCAAATTCAAAATCTCCCTTGCTAAATTCGCCACGCTAATTGCCGGTATATCATTGATACAATAATCACTCTTATCTATATTTTTAGCATCAATTTTCTTGCCTGTATTGATGGTGCGATTAATGCGTGTTTGATAGCTATTTCTATGACTTGGTCGGTTGCCAAATAGCGTGATAGAGGCTCTATTTTGCGCCCAAGCTAGGTGAGTTATACCACTATCATTGCCGATGACTAATCCAGTATCACAAAGCAAACTCACCACCATCTCTAAGCTCATAGGCTCTAAAATCTTAGCGTGGGTATTTTGTGCGATTAATCTTGCTTGTTGTAGCTCTTTTTGGTTGCCAGAAATTATATTTATCTCATAATCTTTTAGCAAATTTATAAGATCTTTAAATTTATTATAGCACTTGCTTGGTTCGCTTGCAAATGGTGCTATTAAGATGGTTTGTGATGGTTTTGGCTCTTTAGTTGAGCTAAAACAAGCAGATTTGTGGGTAATCTCATCATCGCTAAAATTAAAGCCTAAAGCCTTGCTAGCAAGAGTTAGATTTCTTCTTATAATATTTTCATTATAATCAATACTAAATTTGCTTTTATAAAATATTGAAGCTAGTGGCTCTTTTATGCTATTTTTATCAAATCCAGCGATATTTTTGCCTAAAATTCTAGCTATAATTGCTGATTTTATAAGCCCCTGAAAGTCAATGATAATATCAAATTTACCGCTAAATTGCCTAAGAATTTTATAACTTTTATAAAATTTTTTACTCTTTAAAGGCAAGGCAACGACATTAATATCGCTAATAAGCTCTAAAATTGAGCTAAATTTATCATCGACGAACCAAGTAATATCTGCGTTTTTAAAATGCTTTTTAATGAATTGTATCACGATGCTAGTATGAATTATATCCCCAAGGGCTGATAATCTAATAATTGCTATTTTCAACTAATTTTCCAAGATTTTTTGCTATTATTCTATCCAAATTTGATTAAAAGTTGGTAATCTATGAGCGGATATATCTGTGTTTTTGATTGTGAAACCGTGCCAGATAGCGACTCTTTAAGGGCAGCTTATGGCTATGAAGGCGATGATGAGAGCGTGGCAAAGATAGCACTAAAAGCGCAAAAAGAGCAAAGTGGGAATGAGTTTTTACCTGTTTGCTTTCATAAAGTTGTTACAATTAGTGCGGTAATTGCTGATGAATTTGGTAGATTTAAGCGAGTATCTACAATTGCAGGTAGTAGTGAAAAAGAGAAAATATCTGAGTTTATTAAATTTATCAATGAGCATAATCCAAGATTGGTTAGCTATAATGGTAGGGGTTTTGATCTGCCTATGCTGATGATTAGGGCTATGCGGTATAATATCGATGCTAGTGAGTATTTTAGCACTAATGATAAAATTAATGGTAAAGATAAATGGTGTAATTATAGAAGTCGTTATGATGGGGTTTTTCATCTAGATTTGCTAGATCACATTAGCGATTTTAAGGCTGTAAGTGGGCTAAAGCTTGATCTGCTTTGTGCTAGTTTGAATTTACCTGGTAAATATGATGTTTGTGGCGATGAGGTGATGAGTTTGTATTATAGTGGGAAGCAAGATAAGATTGATGAGTATTGTGAGTCTGATACGCTAAATACATATTGGCTATTTTTGAAGTATGAGTTACTCCGAGGAAAGCTAAATATAGATGATTATATAGATTATTTGAGCCTAATGAGTGACTATATAAATACGCAAAAACCAGATATGAGCTATACTCCAGTATTTTGTAAATATATAGAAAATGAACTTAATAGGATAAGATAGAGTTGATTAGATTTTTAATATTATTTTGGTTATTTTGTGCTACCTCTTTTGGGGAGGTTATGCTGCTTAAAGAGTATAAAGATGAGAATTTAAGTGGCTGGGTAATGAGCCAAAAGTATGATGGTGTGCGTGCTATTTGGGATGGTAAAGAGTTAAAAAGTCGTAGTGGTAACACTATCAACGCTCCAGCTAAATTTATAAACTCTCTACCAGATTTTGCCCTTGATGGTGAGCTTTGGAGTGGGGTGGGCGAATTTGAGTTTATCGCCTCTACTGTATTGGATGAAATTCCAGATGATAAAGCTTGGGAGAATATTAAATATATGGTATTTGACCTGCCTAAATTTGATGGAAATTTGTATGAAAAAATGGATTATTTAAAGAGCTTTTTAAGCTCAAACCCAAGTGAGTTTATAAGGGCTATTAAGCAGATTGAAATTAAGGATAATAATCACGCTTTTGCCTTTTTGGATATGGTAGTAGCAAATGGTGGAGAGGGTATAGTGGTGCGTGATCCAAATACTAAATATACTAGCGGTCGTAGCTCATCAATTCTAAAGATAAAAAAATGGCGTGATAGCGAGTGCGAAATAGTAGCTATAAATGGTGGAAAAGGGAGATTAGAAGGCAAGATGGGATCTCTTGAATGCGTGGATATATTTAGCAAGGTTGCGTTTAAAATCGGCTCTGGATTTAGCGATGAAATAAGAACAAATCCGCCAAAGATAGGCACCATAATCACATATAAATTTCAAAATTTAACTAAAAATAATAAACCAAGATTTCCAATATTTCTAAGGGTTAAAAGGGGCGAATAGATGAGAAAAATAGCGATATTATGCCTAATATCAGTAGCATTAAATGCGATAATTTTTCACAAACCAAAGACAAAAGAGCAAAAAGAGGGCTATAGATATGGCAAGACAATGCGAATGCTGGGCATGGAAAAATGGGAGTGTAATAAATTTAAAAATATCGATGATATTAAATTTGAGTGGTGCGAGTATGGCTGGATCGATAAAAGCGAGGAGATAGATGCTAGAAAAGAGCGTGATTAATAAAGTAGATTTATTAAATTTCAAAGATTTTAATAACTCTCAAATAGAGCTAGTATATAAGTGGAGAAATGATCCTAAAATCGCACAATATATGATAAATAAAAGCATAAAATGGGACGAGCATCTAAATTTCATAAATTCATTAAAAAATAGTAGCGATAAACTATATTTTTTAGTATATCAAGATAGTGAGCCAATTGGGGTTATCTCATTTATAAATATAGATAGTCAAAAATGTGAATTTGGCCTTTATGCTAACCCAAATTTACGCAAAATGGGGGATATTTTGATGAGTAGTATAGTTGATTACGCTTTTAATCATTTAAAGGTTAAAGAGATTTTAGCTAAAGCTTATGCTAATAACCCAAAGGCTATTAATTTATACCAAAAATTTGGATTTGAGATATATAAAAAGAGCGATTTGATGGTATATTTTAGCCGTAAATTTTAGAATTTAGCTATTTTGACGCCTTACCAGACCCACAAAATGCTCTATTTTGACTAAATTGAAGCTTAAAATCAAAATTAAATTTCAATTATTAGATTAATTATTTTTTAAATTTAGTTATAATCCATTTTTCAAAGCATTAAAGGAGTATAAATGGCCAAAACTCAATCAGTAGAACCACAAATCGCAGACTTAGCAAATGGCTGGTTAAAATCATACAAACTTGATTATAAGCTAGAACAAGAATCAACTGGCAATAGCCAAATTGATAACGCATTAAATGAATATTACTCAAAAAATGGCGGCCAAGGTGGCAATCGCCCTGACGCTAAACTTATATTAAAAGATAAGTGGGGGGGTATATCCTATCCTTATAGAGTATAAAGGCTATCAAGATAAACTAATAAAATTAGATGATAAAAATCAAGTAGCAAATAAAACTGACAAAAATGAACCTGATTTTAAAAATATCAACTCTTATGCACTAAATGGCGCAGTGCATTACGCAAATGCGATTTTACACTATACAAATTACGAAAATATTATCTCAATTGGAATGAGTGGTTATAAAGATGATTTTGGTGCTTTAAAGCACGAAATAGCCGTTTATCTAGTCTCAAAAAGCAATTTTGGCATAGGTCAAGAAGTAGGCAAATTTAGCGATTTTTCGTTTTTAAAAAAAGAGAATTTTAATAATTTTATAGACAAAGTAAAAGAGCTAAGCCTAAGCGATGAAGAAAAAGCACAAATCAAAGAAAAATTAGACCTAGAAATAGCCACAAGCTTAACAAAGCTAAATAATGATATCTACAAAAACGAAAGCGGACTTGGAGAAAATGATAGAGTCTATCTAGTAACGGCTTCTATCATCGCCACGCTTGGAATTCCTGGTGGAGTAAAGCCCTTAAAACCACTAGAAAAAGCCGAGTTAAAAAGTCTAGATGAAGATGGCAATAGAGATGGCGATATCTTAATGCGAAAAGTAAAGGCATTTTTAAATCAAAAAACTATCCCAGATGATAAAAAAACCCTTATCACTCGCACACTAGAAAACACCATTTTAAGTGAAAATTTAAATAGAGTAATAAACAGCGAAACTCAGCTAAAAAGAGTTTTTAGCAAGATTGTAGATGACCTTGGGATTTATTATAAAACTGATTTAAGCACAGATTTTACCGGTAAGCTCTTTAACGAAATGTATTCATGGCTAGGGTTTGGTCAAGATAAGCTAAATGATGTCGTGCTAACGCCAAGCTATGTAGCTACGCTTTTAGCTAGACTTGCTAGAGTGGATAAAGATAGCTATGTATGGGACTTTGCTACTGGCTCTGCTGGGCTTTTGGTAGCTGCTATGAATGAGATGATAAAAGATGCTAAAAACGAGATAAAATCCCCAGATGAGCTAAAGCACAAAATCGCTCATATAAAAGCAAAGCAACTTCTAGGGCTTGAAATTTTACCTAGCGTTTATATGCTTGCCATTTTAAATATGATTTTAATGGGTGATGGTAGCTCAAATATCTTAAATAAAGATAGTTTAACTGATTTTAGCGGAAATTACGGCTTTGGTGAAAATGACGGAGTAGAGTTTCCAGCAACTGCCTTTATCCTAAATCCGCCGTATTCAGCTGCTGGCTGCGGTATGATCTTTGTCCAAAAAGCCCTAAAAATGATGAAAAAAGGCTACGCCGCTATAATCATACAAGGCTCAGCTGGCTCTGGTAAAGCAAGTGAATATAATAAAAAAATCTTAGAGCAAAACACGCTAATAGCAAGTATAAAAATGCCTATTGATTTATTTATTGGTAAATCAAGCGTCCAAACTTACATTTATGTATTTCGCATAGGCGAAAAGCATAATAAAGATGAGATGGTTAAATTCATAGATTTTTCAAACGATGGCTACGCTAGAGCAAATCGCAAAAAGGCAAAAGCTAGTCTAAATCTGCGTGATACAGGCGATGCAAAAGCTAGATATGATGAGCTAGTAAATCTCGTGCGCTTTGGTAAATCTAAGCTAAGTATTTTTACAGATAAAGAATACCACGAAGAGACAATAGATCCAAATAGCGGAAGTGACTGGAACAAATGCGCCCCAGTTGATACAAAGCCTACACTAAATGACTTTAAAAAATGCGTGAGCGATTATCTAGCTTGGGAAGTTAGCCAAATTCTTAAAAAGGATAGTCCCAGTCAAAGTAGAGTAAATCAAAAATTAGAAAATTTAGAGCGTGAATTTTTAGCAAATGGTGGGGAGTTTAAGATTTTTAGGCTTGATGAAATTTTTGAGTTAAAATCAAGTAAAAAAATTTTTCACGCTCAAAATTTAGAAATTTATGACAATCAAGCACAAGATACCAATCCGTATGTTGTCAGAGCTACGACAAACAACGGAATTCGTGGGTATGTTGCTGAAAATAAAGACTACTTAAACGATGGCGATACTTTAAGTTTTGCACAAGATACTTTCAGTGTGTTTTATCAAAAACAGCCATACTATACAGGAAACAAAGTCAAGGTTTTAAAACCAAAATTTAAAAACTTCAACTCAAAAATAGCCCTTTATATTGTTTCAAATTTTAATCATGTATTAAAAGATTGCACTTGGGGACTTGGCTCAAATGTTGATAGTATATCTCAAACAAAAATCCTTTTACCAACCAAAAATGGCGAGATTGATTTTGATTTTATGGAGAATTTTATAAGTGAGCTTGAAAAAGAATATGTTTGCGAATTAGAAGCGGAGCGTGTGCGTGAGCTAGAAGCCTATCTAAAAGCCACTGGCTTAAAAGATTATGAGCTAACCCAAAACGAAAAGGACGCCTTAGCTAAATTTGATGAATTTAGTAAATGGGGGGGGGTAGCGAGTGAATTTAAAATTGGCGATTTGTTTGATATTGTAGGAACAAAGTCGCTAGATAGTAATGCGGTAAATTTTGTAGAAAATGGAATAAATTTTGTAGGCAGAACCTTTGAAAACAATGGAATTCAGGGCAAAATAGAAAAACAAAAATTTGAACCTAACGAACCTTTTACAATAACTGCAACCGTTATAGGCAATTACAAATATGTCAAATATCAAAAAGAGCCGTATTATTGCTCACAAAATATTAACAAATTAACGCCAAAGCCTATTTTTATAAAATGGTCTGAAAAAATCGCCATTTTTTTAATGACAAATATTTGGCGTTTTGTTTCTATGTATGATGGACAACAAGGCGGTTATAAACTAGATGACATTAAAAATCATAAAATCAAACTACCCATAACCGCCAACGGCGAAATTGATTTTGATTTTATGGAGAATTTTATCAAAGCCATTCAAAAGCTAATTATAAAAGATCTTGTGATATGGAGCCAAAAAAAGATAGAAGCCACAAAACAAGTAGTAGGCTTATAAATTAAATTTAACTTTATTTGAGATATTAATACTAAGTTTATTCTAACTTTGATAAAATATCGCTACTAATTATCAAGGGAAAGATTATGGCTAGAGTCTTTTTAAGCGCACCATATATGGGTGGTAATGAGCAGAAGTATGTTAAAGAAGTGTTTAAGAGCAATTATATAGCTCCACTTGGAGAGTTTGTAGATAGATTTGAAAATAGCATTAAAGAGTATTGTAAGGTTTCAAATGCTCTAGCGTTAAATTCAGCCACAGCAGGACTTCATCTAGCACTTCGCACATTTGGGATTAAAGATGGCGATATAGTGCTAGCCTCTACCTTTACATTTGCAGCAAGCGTAAATCCTATAATGTATGAAAGATGCCAGCCAGTCTTTATAGATAGCGATGAGAGCTGGAATTTAAGCCCAAGATTATTAAAAGAAGCTATTAATAAAAGTGATAAAAAGCCAAAAGCCCTTATCTTAACCCATCTTTATGGACAAGCTGCTAAGATAGATGAAATTTTAGAAATTTGCAAAAATGAGAATATAAAAGTTATAGAAGATGCGGCCGAAGCTCTTGGTGGATTTTATAATGATAAGGCTCTTGGGACATTTGGCGATGCTGGAGTTTATAGCTTTAATGGTAATAAAATAATAACTACAAGTGGCGGGGGAATGCTAGTAAGTAGCGATGCTGATTTTATCGCAAAAGCAAGGTATTATAGCACTCAAGCAAGGGAGCCGCTACTTCATTATGAGCATTTAGATTATGGGTATAATTATAGATTAAGCAATGTCTTAGGTGCTATTGGTGTAGGGCAGATGGAGGTCTTACAAAGTAGAGTAGAGCGAAAAAGGCAGATATTTAAAATATACTCAAATTTACTTGGTGATGTGGCTGAATTTATGCCTGAAATTCCAAATTCAAAAGGAAATCGCTGGCTAACTACGCTTTTATTTAAAGAGAAAAATAGCCACTTGAAAGTTATAGAAGCCTTAAATAAAAATGATATAGAGAGCAGACCATTATGGAAGCCTATGCATATTCAACCTGTGTTTAAAGGTGCTAAATGCTTTATTGATGGCACGAGTGAAGAGTATTTTTCAAGGGGAATTTGCCTTCCTAGCGGGGCTGATATGAGTGATGAGCTGGTTGAAAAAATTGCTAGTATCGTTAGGAGTGCGTTGTGATTAGGGCGACTAAAAGGCGTAGAGTAGCCTTTTTTCTCTTATGCGATATTTTTATATTTACCCTTAGCATATATTTTGCTTTTTTGCTTAGATTTAGCGGGGATATTCCAGAGATTTTTATCCCTGGAATGATATATAGTGGGATTATTTTAGCTATTATAAAAATCGCATTATTGTGGGCATTTCGAATTTACCGCGTTCCGTGGAGATTTTTTGGTTTAAATGAGTCTAGGAAGATTACTTTGGCTTGTCTGCTTTGTGCTGGGATATTTTTTTGTATATTTTTATCTTATGAGGAGATTTTTGCTCCATTTCCAAGAAGTGTTATTATCATAGATGCACTTCTATCAGCTATAATGGTTGGTAGCTTAAGGATTTCAAAGCGAGTTTTACTAGATTTTAAAAAGAGCAAAAATGGCAATCCGTGCGTGATTATTGGCTCTACTTCTAAGACTTTACAAATTTTAAAAGGATTAAAAAGCGGTTATGCTAACTACTATGCAGTTGGGGTCGTAGATGGTAGGAAGGATTTAGTAGGGACATATTGCGATGGGTATAAAGTAGGTCATAAAGATGAGTTAAAAAGCTATGTAGATGATGGCGTAAAGAGTGCTATAATCGCTTTAAAACTTATGCCAAATGAGCTTAAAGAGCTATATGATGAGCTAGATGCTTTAGGCTTTAAGGATATTAAGATATTTTCTCTAATTGGGCAAAATAATCAAGGAATTACTGATATTAGCATTGAAGACTTACTAGCTAGAAAGCCAAAAGACCTTGATAGTAGCGTGGTTGAGAGTTTTATCGGTGGTAAGAGCGTTATGGTTACTGGTGCTGGTGGAACTATAGGTAGTGAGATATGTAAGCAGTGTTTGAAATTTGGTGCGAAAGAGATAATAATGGTAGATCACAGCGAGTATAATCTCTACCAAATAAATGAAGCTACAAACGCTGATAATCGTAACCGCTTAGTGATGTTAAATATCACGCATAAAAGCGAATTTGAGAGCGTATTTGCTAAGTTTAAGCCATATATTGTCATTCACGCCGCGGCGTATAAGCATGTGCCACTATGCGAGTTTAACCCCTTAGTTGCAGTGCAAAATAATATCTTAGGGACTAAAAATGTGGTAGATTTAGCTAAAAAATATAATACCCAAAAAGTAGTATTGATCTCTACAGATAAGGCCGTTAGACCAACTAACATTATGGGCGCTACTAAAAGAGTATGCGAGCTATATGCGTTAAATTCAAATACCAGCTCCACTGAGATAGTGGCAGTAAGATTTGGTAATGTGCTTGGTAGTAGCGGTAGCGTAATCCCTAAATTCAAAGCCCAAATCGCAGCCAATGAGCCATTAAGTGTAACTCACCCTGAGATCACAAGGTATTTTATGCTAGTTAGCGAGGCTTGTCAGCTAGTACTTCAAGCAGCTAGTATAGCTAAGGGCGGGGAGCTTTTTGTTTTAAATATGGGCAAGCCAGTTAAAATAGCTGATATGGCACAAAGAATGTTAAAATTAAGCTCCAAAGAGCATTTGGGTATTAAATTTGTAGGTCTTCGACCAGGTGAGAAGCTATATGAGGAGCTACTAATTGACCCAAGCGATGTAGCGACTAAATTTGAGAGTATATTTGTAACTAAGAGTAAGCCATATGATATTGATAAATTAAATTTACAAATTTCAAATTTATTAAATAGTCAAAGCCAGCAAGATATAGAGGATAATCTAAAAGCTATAGTTACAGAATTTAACCATAATAAAAATAGGAATTAATGTGACATTTAAAGAGATTGAAGAATTTAGCCAAATACGCTATAAAGCTAGAGCCTATCTATGTTATCTATTTAATAGAAATATCCCAAATAATCTACCAGGAGTTAGTGCTCAAAATATCAAAGATGGTTTTGATAAGATCGCTCATGAAGTTGATGGATTTGATGCTTTTTATATACTAGATAAAAATGGAATTCAGCTAGAAGACACCATAAGCTTAGATCCTAAAAATACAATTGGCAAAGGTGCTAATAGAAGTAATAAGGCTTATTATTATAGAAGTGTGCGTGAGAGGCGTTGTGTATTAACAGATCCATACCCTTCAAGCCTTACTAATCGTCTTTGCGTTACAGCATCTATGCCTATTTATAATGAGAATAAAGAGCTAGTTTATGTAGCTTGTATGGATATTGGCTTAAGTGAGCTTTTAGCTATTGTTAGCCCTGGGTCGGTTGATGGTATATTTGGTAAATTTACAAAGCTTATATACTCAGTTTTCTCCATTGCGTTATTTGTAATTTCGCTTGTTTTATTTATTTATGGGATAAAGGGCTTTGTGCTAAAGAGCTTTAATGAGATTAATATTAGCGAGGTTTTTGAATCCACTATTGTGCTGACTTTAGCGCTTGCGATATTTGATCTTGTTAAGGCTATTTTTGAATCTGAAGTTTTAGGCAGACCAAATCATCATCAAAATGGCGGAAGCAGAACGATGGTAAGATTTATAGGCAGTATCATTATAGCCTTAGCTATTGAGTCATTAATGCTTGTTTTTAAATTTGCTATTACCGATCCAAGCCAGATATTTTATGCTATCTATCTCATTGGCGGGG
>NZ_JANQCT010000012.1:0-51775 GCF_024723495.1 Campylobacter sp. RM19073
AGGTGGGTATATTAAATTCATATTTGAAGCTATAAAGATAAAAAACGAGCATAAATGGCAAAATTAGCCAAATATAGAATTTAATATAAAGCATAGTATGAAATTAGCAAGTATCTATAAAATTTTAGCTAAATTTGATTAAGATAAATTTAGCTAAAATTCACCGGATCTATATCTGGCAAAGCACCATAAACTCTAGCTATTTGACTAGCTTGTAGTAGCGGAGTGTGAGAGATTGAGCGAAGTAGTATTTGGTATCTGTGCTTGGAGGCTATCATCTCGATTATACACTTTCCACTACCTATTATCTCTAAATTTCTTATCTCTTTTAACTCTTTTAGGATTTTTTCCATTTTGATTATGGCTTTATTTTCATCTTTTTCTTCTATTTTTATACGCAAAAGTCGCGTAAATGGCGGATACAATCCATCTCTAATAGCCATTTCATCATCTATAAATTTATCAAATTTATCCATATACTCAGCGAAAAACTCGCACTTTAGCCCTTGTATTATCACCTTGCCATAATCAGCCCTACCAGCCCTACCAGCTACTTGCATTGCTAGTGCTAGGCTTTTGCTTCTTGCTTGATAATCGCTATAATCCAAATGCTCATCTAGCCCCATAATTATAGCTAGAGTTACATTGTGGTAGTCGTGGCCTTTGCTTAGCATTTGAGTGCCTACAACTATATCAATCTTATTTTCATTAAAATTTTTTAGCAAGGTTGTGAGCTTTTTTTGCGTGGTGATCTCATCTTTATCAAATTTGGCTATATTCGCAGATGGGAAGTGGCTTTTAAGCTGTAAGACAAGCTCACTAGTGCCGATTTTACGAGATTCTAGCATTTGATTATTACAAGATGGACATATACTTGGTATCGCACAGACAAATCCGCAGTAATGGCACTTTAGGGCTTTATCTTTTTTATGTAGACTTAAAGAGATTGAGCAGTATGGACACTGGATACTTTGAGCGCAGTTTTTACAAGTTAGAAATTTGAAATTTGCCCTTGTAGGCAAGAATATTATCGCTTGTTTTTTTCTATTTATAGTATCAGCGATATGGCTTAATAATAGCTCATTTAATCCAGTTGGGCTATGGTCATATATATACTCTTTTTGCGAGTTATAAAATCGCCCCTTTAGGCGAAAATGCGGGAATTTAGCATAGCTATTTAGGCTTGGTGTAGCACTACCTAAAAGGCATTTTATCCCCATTTTATTAGCGATATATACGGCTAAATCTTTGGCGTTATAGTATGGGTCGCCACTACTTTTATAGCTATCATCGTGCTCTTCATCGACTACGATTAAGCCTAAATCGCTAAAAGGCAAAAATAGTGCTGACCTTGCTCCAGCGATTAATTTTACATCGCCTAAACTAAAATTAGTTAGCAAAGTTTTTTTGTTTTTAGCAGAAATTTTGGAGTGCCATATGCCTACACTTTTGCCAAAATAAGCCTTAAGTCGCTCTTGCATTTGTGGAGTTAGTGAGATTTCTGGCATTAAAAATAGAGCTTGCTTACCGCTATTTAAACACTCTTTTATAAGGCTTATGTATATTTCACTCTTTCCGCTTCCAGTATCCCCAAAGAGTAGGCAAATTTGATTTTGTTTAGCAAATTGTGCGGCTTGTTGCTGGAGTGGGCTTAAATTTGGTGATTTTATAAAGCTACATTTTGCCATTTGGCAGCCGCTAAAAGGCTCAAATAACCCAAATGCCACGCCTATTTCGCAAGTGTAGTAGTGGCTAATAAATTTAGCTAAAGTGATTTGATAGTTGGTAAAACTACCTAGTCTTTCTACTATTTTAGCAGTTTTAAAATTTGGCTTAGAAGTGCGGTTTATAACGCAACCGCTCTGTTTTTTGCCTCTTAATATAACGCTTACTATCTCAAATTCGCCTAATTCAAATTCGCTTTCATATGTTAAAGGCTGTAAATTTACGCCTATTATAGCAATTTTATAGTAGTTCATAGCTCAAGCTTTTTGCATATCTCTTGTGGTGATAGACACTTGATGCTTGCGTTACTATCGTAGCTAAATTCCACCTCTTCATTAAATATTAGTTTTTTATCTTCTACTTTCCATTTAGCTAGATTAATAGAGAGTAAAATATCTGAATTTAGCACTGGTTCTTGGACTTTAGCAGTGAGTAATGAGGCGGTTTTTTGGTGGAGAATGTTAGCTTGGATTGTGGCTAAATCAGATTTGATTTTAAGTAAATTTGCGTCATTTTTATTAAAAGAAAGTCTTGGCGTCGCTATGGCTAATAAAACGCCAAGAATAATAATTACAAATGTTAGCTCAATTAGGCTAAATGCTTTTATCATTAGTAAGGGCTTTGTTTATATTACCAAGAATTGAGCTTAATTCGCTCTTTTGCTCATAATTTTCATGGCATTTTTTCACAAAGGCAGTTAGTAGATCCTTGATAGCAAGCTGATGTTTATCATCTAAAAGCTGCTTTATATCAGCTTCGAAATAATCAGCAAACTCATCATCAAGGGTTATATTATAATCTTTAGATGCTACAGTTAGTGTGATTTGTCTCATCGACCAAGCACAGCCTCAACTTGCTTTAGCAGATCATCGCTTGCTAAATCTTGATTTTTAAGCTCCTCTTCTAGTCTCATTATTTGATTTGTTTTAGCTTCATTTTGTGCTTTTACGCTTATTAATTCATTTCTTAAATTTTCATTTGCTTCGCATACCTCTTCATATTTTAGCATTAACTCGGTAACTTTTGAAGCTAGAGTGTTTAATACCTTTTCATTCTCAAACATTACGAAATCCTTATTTTATAGTGATAAATTTGCGTAATTTTATCATATTTATTATAAATATGGTCTAAATTTGGGCTATTTTGTCTCTAATTGCTAGGTTGAATTTTTAAAAAAAGATGGTAAAATCAAGAAAAAATAAGGTAATAATATGGATAAATTTGAGTTAAATAGTAAATTTTCACCCAGTAAAGATCAGCAAAACGCCATTGATAGCATTACTAAGGCTTTTAAAAGCGGAGCAAAGTATAGCACGCTTCTTGGTGTTACTGGTAGCGGCAAGACCTTTACTATGGCAAATATTATAAAAAAGCTAAATATACCTACGCTAATTATGACACACAATAAATCTCTAGCCGCTCAGCTATATAGCGAATTTAAGGGCTTTTTCCCGCATAATCATGTGGAGTATTTCATTAGCTATTATGATTATTATCAGCCTGAAGCTTATATACCAAGGCAAGATCTATTTATAGAAAAAGATAGCTCAATCAATGATGAATTAGAACGCCTAAGGCTATCAGCTACGGCAAATTTGCTTGAGTATGATGATACTATAGTTATTGCTAGTGTATCGGCAAATTATGGCTTAGGTAATCCAGCAGAGTATAAAGGTATGGTAATAACGCTAGAGCAAGGTATGCAAATAGGTCAAAAAGAGCTACTTTTAAAGCTTGTTGATATGGGGTATAAAAGAGATGATAGCTTTTTTGAGCGTGGAAATTTTCGTGTAAATGGCGATGTGGTAGATATATATCCGGCGTATTTTAACGATGAGGCGATTAGGCTTGAGTTTTTTGGTGATGAGATAGAGGAAATTTACCATTTTAACGCTTTGGATAATAAAAAAACTAAGAATTTAAATCGCTTTATATTATATGCTACAAGTCAGTTTGTAGTAGGGGAAAATAGGCTAAAATCAGCTATTAAGGGCATTGAAGCTGAACTAGATGAGAGATTAAAATTTTATGAAAGTCAAGGTAGGGTAGTGGAGTATCAAAGGCTAAAGCAAAGGGTGGAGTTTGACCTAGAGATGCTCTCAACCACTGGTAGCACAAAAGGTGTAGAGAATTACGCTAGATATTTAACAGGGCAAAAACCAGGAGAGACGCCATATTCTATGTTTGATTATTTTGAGATTAAGGGGAAGGATTATTTGGTTATAGTAGATGAGAGCCATGTTAGTCTGCCGCAATTTCGTGGAATGTATGCTGGGGATAGAAGTAGAAAGGAGATATTAGTAGAGTATGGATTTAGACTGCCTAGTGCTTTGGATAATAGACCGCTTAAATTTGATGAGTTTATCGCTAAGAAGGGGAAATTTCTCTTTGTCTCTGCTACGCCAAATGAGTATGAGCTAGAGCTATCTAAGGGGCATATTTATGAGCAAATTTTAAGACCAACAGGGCTGCTGGATCCTAAAATAGAGGTAATAAGTAGTGATAATCAAGTGGAAATTTTATACGATAGAGCTAGGGCTGTAATAGAGCGTGGAGAGCGAGTGCTAGTTACAACTCTAACTAAAAAGATGGCTGAGGAGCTAACAAGATACTATTTAGAGCTTGGATTAAAGATTAAGTATATGCACTCTGATATTGACGCTGTTGAGAGAAATGAGCTTATAAGGGGGCTTAGGCGTGGGGATTATGATATTTTGGTTGGGATAAATTTACTTCGTGAGGGGCTTGATCTACCTGAAGTTAGCTTAGTAGCTGTGATGGACGCTGATAAAGAGGGGTTTTTACGCTCAAAGACTAGCCTTATTCAAACAATGGGTAGGGCTGCTAGAAATGTAAATGGAGAAGTGATACTATTTGCTAATAAAATAACAGGCTCAATGCGTGAAGCTATCGATATTACAACCGCTCGCCGCAAATATCAAGATGAGTATAATAAAGCAAATAATATCACCCCAAAAAGCACTAGTAGAAATATCGAAGATAGCTTAAAAGAAGATGATACTCAAACGCTTTATACCAAGGCTAAAAAATTAGAAAAAATGCCAGCAAACGAGCGTGCTAAAATGGTAAAAGAGCTAAGAGCTATGATGATGGAAGCGGCTAAGAATTTGGAATTTGAAAAAGCAGCCGCTTTGCGTGATGAGATTGCTAAATTAAGGCAAATTTAGCTTAAAATTTAGCGGCGACCTTGATATTATAAAGTCGCTATAAATTTAATCTGTGATTTTAGTGCATTTTAGGCTTACTTGATTATCTTTTTGGCTAAATTTATATAGGTATTGGCTGGTTTTAAACTCGATATTTGGCTCATATGGTGGCTTTTTATTTTTAGCGATTTTATCCATTATCCACTCATAATTATTTGCTACAAGCAGCTTCATACTCATACCCATACCATGCTCTATATTTTTGATAAATTTGCCATCAACTCTGGATTTATCACTGATAATATCAAGCGTAACATCAAATCCAAGATTTTTAAGCTGTTCATAAAATTTGATCTTTTCACCAACTGGAGCTACGGCGTCATCTTTTACATGGTAGCATTTAAAAATTGGTTTTGGATATTTAGCTTGTGTTATAAGATGGCTTGGCTCATTTAGATCTCTAATCTCATATCTTGAGCGACTAAAGTAGTTTGGGCTTTGCGAATTTGAGGTCCATTTAGTCTTATCTGAGACGCATAGGTGGAAGTTTTCATTATCTCTGCTATCTCGTCTATAATGCATAAAGTCAATCTCTTTACCAAAGCCAATAGTGCGAAATGTCCCTGGCTGAAAATTCTCTTTATCAAATATATCTGTGCTTAAATTCCAACCGCAATTATCAAGGATAGCATCTACTGCCCATGGAGCGTATTTAGCACATAGGTTAGCTATATAGCCACCATGGCTAGAGCCTACATAAATTTTGGCAAGCCCCCCCCCATTTAAATTTGCTACCTTAAATGGCGGATTGCTTTGAGCGTATAAGGTGGCATTTACCACATCAAGTGAAGCCATTAAACCAAAATTTTGATACTCATCATTTGGTGGAGCTAGTGTTAAATGAAACGGAAGTTTAAAATTTAGCTTTAATTTGCCAGTTACCTTTTGCATACCGATGAAATTATATAGATAGCTATTTAGATATTCCCAAATTTCATCTGAGCCCATCTTGGTTAGTTCTACATCATCAGGGATAGGGCGGTTAATGCTTTGGGCTACGGTTCTTAATATTAATTCATCTATCTCATCAATGCTAAATTTAGCCGCTGGGGGATTGCTTCTTACGGCAAAATAGTTTGTTGTTACAACCGCTGCGTCTAGATCCCTAGCGATACTTTGAGCTAATTTTTGTCTATAGTATGAATCGCCATCTTCGCCAAGTCCTGGTATAATAGCTATTAAGGCTCTAATCTCCTTTTTGTTATCATATGTGAGTTTAAACTCAAGCTTTGATTTACGCTTTATGCCTAGCTCAGCATCATTTACGCCATCAATTTTATAAGTTTTAGTCTGTATCATCTATTGCCTTTTTATACTTTAAATTATTTATAATTCTCATTGTATCTTGAGCTATTGCGAGCTCTTCATCTGTAGGCACAATGATGATTTTGATTTTTGTATCTGTAGCTCCTATTCTTCGCGGTTCATCTTTTGGTTCTATATTTTTATCTTTATCAATTTTGATACCAAATACATCTAGTCCATTACATATAGTCTCTCTTACCCTAGCGTCATTTTCGCCAATTCCAGCAGTAAATATAATAGCATCAACATTGCCTAAAATCGCAATATATGATCCAATATATTTTTTCACTCTTAAGATAAACATATCAAAAGCGAGTTTGGCATTCTCATCTCCTGCGTCCATTCGCTTTTCGATTTCACGCATATCGTTTGTGCCACCAATTGCTAAAAGGCCAGATTTTTTATTCATTATATTATCAACTTCTTCGCCACTCAAATTTGCATTTTTCATCAAAAATGGCATAATAGCTGGATCTATGCTACCGCAGCGAGTTCCCATCATCAGCCCTTCAAGTGGAGTAAGCCCCATTGTGGTATCTATACATTTGCCATTTTTTATAGCTGCTATACTAGCTCCGTTGCCAAGGTGCATTGAGATACAGCTAAATTTATCATAATCAACCCCCAAAATTTTAGCTCCAGCCTTTGAGACAAAGTGGTGAGAAGTGCCGTGAAATCCATATTTTCGTATCTTATATTTTTCATAAAATTCAAGTGGCAAGGCATACATATATGAGCTTTTTGGCATTGTTTGATGAAATACCGTGTCAAATACAGCTACATTTGGAATATCAGGCCTTAGCTTTAAGGTCTCTTTCATTCCAGCTAGGTGAGCTGGATTATGTAGCGGAGCAAGCGGGATTAACTCTTTGATCTTTTGCATTACGCTTTCATCGATTAATACCGCATCTGTGAATATATCAGCACCTTGAACTACTCTATGCCCTACGCCATCTATATCATCTAGGCTTTGAACCACTCCTGAATTAAATAAAAGCTCATTCATTATATCGATACCTTGAGCGTGGTCTGATATGGGATTTGAGCTATCTTTGCTCTTTCCGCAAGCTGTTACTATCTTGGCATATGAATTTTCAGAGCCGATTTGCTCTATTAATCCTTTACACATTACGCTTTCATTATCCATATCATATAGTTTAAATTTAATAGAGCTACTACCAGAGTTTATAACTAAAATCTTCACTTAATCTCCTTGAATTGCGCTAATTAATACCGTATTTATTATATCATCTACTAAGCAGCCACGACTTAAATCGTTAATTGGCTTATTTAATCCTTGTAAAATTGGACCCACCGCTAGTGCGTTAGAAGTTCTTTGGACTGCTTTATAACATATATTTCCTGAGTTTAAATCTGGGAAGATAAATACATTTGCACTGCCAGCTACCTTTGAATTTGGCAATTTTTTAGCCGCTACTTCTTTGTCTATGGCTGCATCAAACTGGATTGGGCCTTCTACATCAAGGCCTGGGTCTAGCTCTTTTAAAATTTTTGTAGCCTCTATAATAGCATCAACGCTAACCCCGCTTCCGCTATCACCTGTAGAGTAGCTTAGCATTGCTATTTTTGGGTTAAAGCCAAACTCACGAGCTAGTAAGGCTGTGGATATGGCTGTTGTGGCTAGGTCTTTTGGGGTTGGATTTGGGATTATGGCACAATCAGCGTAGAAGTGAATTTGACCATTTACGCACATTATAAAGCTACCGCTTACGCTAGAAACTCCTGGCTTTGTTTTGATAAATTGCAAGGCTGGGCGGATAGTTTGGGCTGTGGTTGTGCTTGCTCCGCTTACCATCGCATTAGCTAATCCTTTATAAACTAGCATTGTGCCAAAGTATGTTCTATCTTTGATTAGCTCCTTAGCGCTATCTAAGCTTAAGCCCTTATTTTTGCGAAGTTCATAAAGGGTAGTGGCAAATTCATCTACAAATTCGCTTGTGGCTGGGTTTATAATGTTTGCTTTGGTTAAGTTTAACCCCAAATCTTTAGCCCTTTTATCTATTTTATCTTTATCTCCAAGCAAGATTATAGCCACTGCGTTGCTGCTTAGCAAGGCATCACACGCTTTAAGCACTCTATTATCATCGCTTTCTGGTAAGACTACTATTTTTTGCTTTTGGGCGGCTTTTTGGTATAGGAGAGTTTCAAATTTTAATGGAGTTATGTAGTTGCTTTGGATTGTGCGAATTTCATCAATATCGCTAAGGCAAGTAAATCCCAAAAGCTTTGCTTTATAAAGAGATTTTTTACTAAGCAAAAATGGAGCATTTAAATTTTTGACTATTAAGAGATCAAGAAGTTCGTTATCGCAGCCTACAACTACTATAAATTTATCTTTTATGCTATCAAATTTAGCCATTATAGCTTTTATAAGCTCATTCTCTTTGGCGTTTTCTAAAAGGCTTATGGCCTCATCTGGGTTAAAAACTCTAAGATTATCTTGATTATCTAAACTAATGGGTAAAAATGTAACACTATCAGGTAATTTATCGTTTAATTTGGCTTTAAATTCGCTATTTTCATAGTCGCTTTTTAATACATAAATAGCTTTTAGCATTGTTTTATCCTATCTTTGGTATTATTTTGTGCAATTATTGCTATATTGTATCATAAAATTGAGAGTTATTTATGAAAAAGAGTTCTTTTTTTACACTATTTTGTGTAGTTGCTTTTACTGGTTGTACTACTGGGGCTGATCCGCATATATCGATGGCGCCACCTGCATATGTAGAGGAGCTACCAAGTCGCGTTCAAGGTGGTGGAATAGGCAATCCTGGTAGTCTATTTGGCAAGGGGGATAATCCGCTATTTTCAGATAGAAAAGCGATGAATGTAAATGATATTGTTACAGTAATCATAGAAGAAAATGCCAACCAAAGCTCACAATCTAATCGCTCTACTTCTAAAAATAGTGCTACGGCTTTAAATGGGGGGACATTTACTACTCCAGCTGGTTCGCCACTACAAGGTCCGCTAAATGATGTTAATAAGATTGCTGGGATTGGCTTTAGTGCTGGAAGTAGTGGTAGCTATGCTGGAAGTGGCACGGCTACTAGGGTAGAGGCCTTTACCACTACAGTTTCAGCTAGAATTATTAAGGTTTTGACTAATGGCAACTACTTTATAGAAGGTAGTAAAGAGATATTATTAAACAATGAAAAGCAGATAATGCAAATTAGCGGTGTGATTAGACCATATGATATTAGTCAAAATAATGAGATAGAATCAAAATATATCTCAGATGCTAAGATACTATATCGCACTGAAGGTGATTTACAACGCGCTACAGATAAGCCGTGGGGGACTAGAGTTTTAGAGACTATATGGCCGTTTTAATCTATTGGTTTTTTGTAAATTTGGTATTTTCTATGGCGTAGCATAGCTTAATGCCATGTAAAAATATTATCCACGATATATATATCCATAGGATAAAAAATAGAATTATCGAAAAAGAGCCATATATACTAGCGTATGTTTTATTATAAAATGAATACTCTATAAATAGCCATTTAGATACTGACCAAGCAAGGGAGCTAATAAATGAGCTTATGGCTATGCTTTTAATAGATAAATTTCTATTAATGCTAATTATATATGTGATGGCAAATATCGCCCATATAATGATATATGGAAATATAGCAAGGAAATTTATCCAGCTTGTATATTCACTGCTTTTTAGGGCAGTTTGGATAGAGTTAGATAGCCAAAATGATAGTCCTAGACCAAGGGGCATAAGAGTAATTAGCGTCCAGTAGTTGCTAAGTCCTTGCCAAAATTTACGCTTTTGAGTATCACAAATAGTGGATATAGCGTAGTCATACTCAGCAAAAAATAGCAAACTAGTAAAAAGTATCGCTACAACGCCCATAATCCCAAGTGAGCTAGAGTTATTTAAGAATTGGTCTAAATATTGAGTTATATTTTGGCTAGGAAGTAAATTTGAGTAGATAAAATCTTTGATTTTAATATAATACTCTTTAAAGCTTGGCATGGTTGTAAATATGCTAAGAGATACGAAAATTATTGGTATTATCGATAAAAGAGTATGAAAGCTAAGAGAAGCAGCAAAGTGAAATAGCTCTTTATTACTTAACTCCTTTGCTACTATTTTTACAATATCTTTGATATTAGCCATCAAAGTCCCATTTTAAATGGATTTAGTATATTATTTGGGTCAAATGCTCTTTTGATAGATCTAAATAGCTCCATCTCGCCATCGCTAAATGCTAGGCTCATAAATGGAGCCTTAGATATGCCTATGCCGTGTTCGCCACTTAGGGTGCCGCCAAGCTCAACTGTAGCTTTAAAAATCTCTGTAATAGCCTCATAACCTCTTTCTACTGCTTTGGGATCGGATTTATCCACCATTACATTTGTATGGACATTTCCATCTCCTGTATGGCCAAAGCACGGGGTAGTAACATTATATTTAGCTGAAATTTGAGCTATTTTGTCTAAGAGTTCAGGTAGTTTTGAGCGTGGAACTGTTATATCTTCATTTAATTTTAAGCTACCATATGTTGTTATGGCTTGTGAGCAGTTGCGTCTTGCAAACCATATATCAGTACTCTCTTGCTCATCTTTTGCTACTTTAAAATCTATAGCGCCATTTTGTATAAAGCAGTTTTTAATAATCTCTAAATCCCCATCAATCACATCTAAATTTGCCCCATCTACATCGCTAATTAGTATCGCTCCAGCATCAAGCGGTAAGCCTTTATTAAATTTTTGCTCTACTGCTTTGATGCTTAATGAGTCTAAAAACTCCATTGCCACAGGGGTAACACCAGCTGCCATAGTCTTATACACAGCATTCATGGCTGAATTTACACTAGGAAATACCCCCATAGCAGTTTTTTTGAATTTAGGTTTAGCTATTAATTTTAGAGTTATCTCTGTAATTACTGCTAAGCTCCCTTCACTTGCTATTAAAATTCCAGCTATATTGTATCCAGCGACATCTTTGATTGTTTTTTTACCAGCTCTTATAATTTCTCCATTAGGCAATACAGCTCTTAGAGCCATTACATAATCTTTGGTAATTCCATATTTTGCAGCACGCATTCCGCCGGCATTTTCGCTTACATTTCCACCTATGCTACTATAGTTTTCACTAGCTGGATCAGGCGGATAGAATAGTCCTACTTCTAGTGCGGCTTTTTGTAAATCCATATTGATTACGCCTGGTTGGACTACGGCTACCATATTTTGCATATCTATTTCTAAAATTTTATTCATATGCTTTTCAAAGCTTAATACCACGCCACCGCTACTAGCTAGAGCCCCACCTGTAAATCCACTTCCAGCCCCCCTTGGGACAATTATTATTTTATTTTCATTACAATATTTTAAAATCGCACTTACATCATTTTCATCTCTTGGAAATAAAACCCCATCTGGCTCATAGCGTTTTTTGGTAGCATCATAGCAGTAGGCTATCTGATGAGCCTTATCAAATTTAGCATTATCCTTGCCAATTAAGCTTTCAAAATATTTTATATGTTTTGTATCCATTTTATTCCTTTATCTATCTAAAAGTTTATTGTAATACTTATTATAGTTACTAATTTTCGCCCCATCAAATTTCCAAAATACACTATCTATATCCTTTATTCTTGTATAAAATGGCACCTCATAGTAGCTTATCTCGCCAGTTTTGAAGCTTTGTAATATCTCAAAGCTACCACAATCAGCAAAGACAGCCTCCCCATCAAGTGCGATAAATATCAGCCCAGCCGCATTCAAAGCACACATTTTGCGAAAGTCAGCTCTACTTGGATTTGGCTTATACTCATAGCTTAGATATGCCGCTACAATATCTGGATGGATAAATGTGATGTGGTTAAAGGCTTTTGTTACTTGATCGTAAATTTCTTTATTTGGTGTGATGATTAAAGATCTATTATACATGTAATTTAGTATCACTTCATCACCAGCTTGAGGCAAAATATTAGGCAGAGGTAAGGCTGGTTGCTTAAGCTGGTCAAATACCTCAAATCTCAAATTCGCATAGCCATCTCTTTTTTGAGTTACTACAGCACGGGCTATTATGGTCTTGCTACCATCTTTTAGTTTGTGTGTTACAACTCCGCTTGAGCCAACTATAAAACTATCATTATCAACTATTGTGGCGTTGCCTTCATTTGTGTTTAGGATTAGATTATAGCTTGGTTGTAAGTCAAATTTAGCCCCAAAGCTAAAAGTGAAGATGGCAATTAGTAAAAGTGCGATTTTTTTCAATTATAACCCCTTGTGTGTTTAAATTTGCCTAATTATACTTAGTTTGGGTAAATGTTTGTAAAGTGTAAGTAATTTTGAGTTATAATTGTGTGATTAATCTTTTTATTAGGACTTTTGATGAAAAAATTTATCTTATCTATTTTAGCTTTTATGAATTTAAATGCAGTAAATGTGAGCGTTGAAGAGCTGATATGGCCTCAAGGCGATACATTTTTGACCTTTTTAGAAAGGCACAATATCCCATTATCCATATATTATAATCTCTCAGGCGAAGATAAAGAGCTAGCTAGTGAGCTTAGTGCTGGGACAAAATTTCAAATTTTAAGAGATATAAATGATGAGATTAGCCAAATTTTATTACCAATAAGCAATGAGATACAAATTCATATTTTTAAAGATATAAATAATCACTACTCTTTGGATTTTATCCCAATTGTATATGAGATTGAAGAGATGATTTTAAATGTGCAAATACAAGACTCCCCATATAAAGAGATTAAAAAAGCGACAAATGATGAGATTTTAGCTAATGCTTTTAATAAATCTTTTAATGGAAGTGTGAATTTTAAAACCTTGCAAAAAGGCGATAGACTAGCTATTATCTATGAGCGTAAAAAGCGTTTGGGTAAGTATATTGGAGAGCCAAATATTAAGGTTGCGATGGTGGAGACAAGGGGTAAGCAAAATTATATATATAAATTTAATGATGTATTTTATAATGTTGATGGCAAGGAGATTGAAAATTTCTTGCTTACTAGACCAGTGCCAAATGCAAGGATTAGCTCAAGATTTAATCCTAAGAGATTTCATCCAGTGTTAAAGCGATATAGGGCTCATCTTGGTGTTGATTATGCTGCGCCAAGAGGAACAAAAATATATGCTGCTGGAGATGGGGTGGTAAGCTTTGTTGGAAATAAGGGCGGATATGGCAAAACCGTAACTATAGATCACTCAAATGGATATATGACTTTATATGCTCATGTAAATGGCTACGCAAAGGGTATTAAAAAGGGCAAAAAAGTTAAAAAGGGTCAGCTAATTGCTTATGTAGGAAGCACAGGCTTAAGCACTGGTCCGCATTTGCATTTTGGTCTATATAAAAATGGCAACGCCATCAATCCAGAATCTGTAGTAAGAATAGCTAAATCCGAGCTAAAAAAAGAGCAAAAAATCGAATTTAATAAACTAAAAGAGAGTTTAGATAATCAAATTCAAGCTAGTTTTGAAAATCATATTAATAAAGCTCCACTTGAAGATATAGCAAATATAACCGAGATATAACAATGCCAAATAAAAATTTAGAAGAGGCTAAAGAGAAGCTTAAAAAGCATATTATAGATGAGAGTGAGCTAAGTGCTGCTGATATAGCAAGCCATCTAAAGATATTAAAAACTCACGATGAAGATGAGTATGCTAAATATCTAGAAAAGCTTGACGCTCACACGCTTGGCGAGGCGGCTATGGAGATGCCAGAGCATATGCTCCGTGATGTGATCGAAAATATCCCAAATGATAAGATAGCCGAAGCTATAGATGAGCTAGAAAGCGATGACGCAACTGATCTTATACAGACCATAGAAGAGATAGATGAAGAGAAGGCAAAAGAGCTATTTAGCTCACTTGAGATAGATAGCCAAAAAGAGATTAGTAAGCTTATAAATTATGAATATAACGAAGCTGGTGCGTATATGCAAACAGAACTATTTAGCGCTAGGTTAGATGAGAGCTTAGGTAGTGCTATAGCTAGGTTTCGTATAATGAAGCAAGAAAATAAGATTGAAAATGTCTTTTCTTTATTTGTTGTGGATAATGAAGGGGTATTAAAGCATACAATTGCACTTGAGGATCTTATAACATATGATTTTAATCTAAATTTAAATCAAATTGTAGTTGAAGATGAGGAGAGATTTAAACCGCATTTTGCTATTGATAGTGATGATATTAAGGTTGTGGCTGATATTATTATGGATTATGATTTAAGTGCGATTGCGGTTACAAATAGAGCTGGAATTTTGCTTGGGCGGATTACTACTGATGATATTCACGACTTTTTAAAAGAGAGTGCTACTGAGCAGATTTACAATCTAGCTGGGGTTAATGATGAAGCTGAAGAGGAGGGGCTAGTCAAAACTGGTAGAGCTAGGGCTGCTTGGTTGTTTGTGAATTTGATTACGGCAATTTTAGGGGTTATAGTTATTGGATTTTTTGAAAAGTCTATTGAGAGTTTGGTCGCCTTAGCAGTTTTAATGCCAATAGTAGCTAGTATGGGTGGTAACGCTGGAAATCAAACGCTAGCCGTTACTGTAAGAAGACTTGCTCTTGGCGAGATTGGGATTGATGATTTTTGGACGGTGCTTAAAAAAGAGATTATAATGGCGGTCTTTAACTCTTTGATTTTTGCGATTTTTTTAGGGGTTTTAGTAGGACTTTGGTTTGATATGCCAATGCTTGGAGTGGTAATAGCAGTAGCGATGGTAGCAAATATCATTATGGCGGCATTTTTAGGCACATTTATCCCCCTTACTTTAAAGCGCATAGGACTTGACCCGGCTGTTGGTAGCACGGTGTTTTTAACTACTGCAACTGATATTATAGGATTTTTTGTATTTTTAGGACTAGCGACATGGATTTTACTATAAGTGATTTAAAAATCATACCATTAAAGGAGTCTAAATTTGTTAGACCATTTAGTATCTCATATACTCAAGATGGTAAGAAGAAGTGTTGGGATTGCGTTGAGGCACACGATAGCGTGAGTTGTCTGCTATATCATAGGGAGTTTGACTCATTTTTGTTTGTTAGGCAGTTTCGCCCATCTGTGTGGTACTATCAAGAGAAAAATCAAATCCAAACCAAAAACGGCCTTACATATGAGCTTTGTGCGGGGATTATGGATAAGGGGCTAGATACCAAAGCTACTATGATTGAAGAGATTATAGAAGAGACTGGATATAGCCTTAGTAATATAGAGCGAGTTACTAGTAGTTTTACCGCACTTGGATTTGGAGCAAACTCTCAAACTCTATTTTATGGCGAAATTGATGAGAGTATGAAGGTCTCAAGTGGCGGTGGGGTAGATGATGAGAAAATAGAGTTAGTATTTATAAAGCAAAACCAGATATTAAATTTCATCTATGATGAAAGCAAGGTAAAGGCACCAAATCTACAATTTTCCATACTTTGGTGGATGATGAATAAAAAGGCTAAATTTGATTAAAGCCATTTTGGGTTTTTTGTAAAGCTAACGCTAAGCCAAATTTTATAACTTGGGATATTTAATCCTTGCTCTATCTCATCTCTTATTTGATCCATCTCATCTATGCTTTGAATTTTAAATGACTCACCCATTAAGATATTTATCTCAATCATAAAAAATCTCCCACTCTTTGCTACATGCGTATCATAATCGCTAAAATTATACTTTTTTGATATATTTTGTAGTAGAGTGTCTATCTTATCATCCATATCCTTAGGTGCGACCATGGCTAAATCGGCTAAATTTTTTATAAATACCTTTAGTGGCATTATGGCTAAGATCATAGACAATACCACTAAAAGCGTAGGATCTAAATATCTAGCCCATATAGTTTGACTCTCCTTATCAAATAGCCAAACCGCCCCAAAAGCTAAAAATCCACCCATATAAAGCACGCTATCTATAAGCCACTCTAGGCTATCAACAGATATTAGTGGGGATTGTAAGATTTTAGCTTGATATGATGTAAAAAGCCAAATTCCAATAGATAAAATCATAGATAAAAATGAGTAAAGCATCGCTTGGTCAAATTTAACTTCATAGCCACCGGTTAAAATGCCTTCAATGCCGTTGATTATGGCATACACGCATAGTATTAGTAAAATCAAG
Organism: Campylobacter sp. RM19073; assembly: GCF_024723495.1. Classification (NCBI taxonomy): domain Bacteria; kingdom Pseudomonadati; phylum Campylobacterota; class Epsilonproteobacteria; order Campylobacterales; family Campylobacteraceae; genus Campylobacter; species Campylobacter sp. RM19073. The sequence goes on from NZ_JANQCT010000012.1 coordinate 16,384, forward strand.
CTTTTAAATAGATTTACCATAGGCTCAAATCGCATATATCCATATTGGAAAATATCATCATCTTCTTTATAGATAAATTTTGATGTAATTACGCTAAGTAGGATTAAAATAATAGATAAAAACGCCACCAAACCATCAAAAATAATCGCCTTTGAGCCAATGTATATCCCATACGAAATTCCAAAAATCGCTAACACCACCGCACAATATAGCGATATTTTTAGCGTAAATTGCTCTTTTTGGCTTTGCGTTAATGGCTGCTCTATGTTATTTCTAATTTTTTTATACTTATTTTGCGGTGGCTTTATCATATTTATGCATTCGTTATCTCTTCTAATTTTTCTTCGCTATGATGATGAGTAAATATCATCTCAACCACCTTAAGCATACCTTTTGTGATATTTTTCATTAGCGCCGTATCATTCATCAAAGATGTTGCCATTTTGTTGGTGATTTTTTTATTGATGATTAATACATCAAAGTTAAACTCACTATCATACTCTTGATATATTTTACGCAAATTTTTTATCTGATTTTCTAGCTCACTTGGGTCTTTGATATTTGCGATTTTATACATTATGCGAAGGCTTTGTAGCATTTCAACTCTTAGTTTATCATACTCCTCTTTAGCATATTGATTAGAGCTTGTGATATATTTATAGATATTTGGCTGGGCATTTTTCATATCTTTTAAGGTTTCAGCCATAATCAGTGCTGAGCGCCTAATATCCATAAATTTACTCAATTGTTCTGGCTTAGCATTAGCTCCAGCTAATATGGCGTAGTCGATAATCTGACTATATATCTCTTTAAATCTATTATTATATAGCTCATCATAGTCAATTTTAATCGCAGTTTGCCTTAGGGCGATTATATCTTTAGCGGGGGTATCGCTATTTTGTATATCGCTACTACTAATGCTAATGGCTTTTGCGATGATTGAGTTTGCGTTAGAATATAGGTGTAGCATCTCTTTATTTAAGACCTCTAAAGCACTATTTGGGAATTGTAATGAGTGCTCATCAAGATACTTAGCGCTATCGATTTTACTCCTTTTTTTGCTATCTTTCATAAATTTATTTAGTAGTTTTTCGATAAATGGGATTAATGGGTAGAATATGATTACGCCAACAGCATTAAAATATGATAAAAATACAGCAAGTCTAAGGGTATAATCATCTTTAGCAATACCAAAATAGTCGCTAGTAATATCGGTGATATACATAAATGGCGTGATTAAAATAATGCTTATTATCGCACACGATACATTAAATAATACATGAGCTACTGTTAGCTTCTTGCCTTCTATATTTGCATTTAATGAGCCAATTACAGCCATGACAGTTGAGCCTACATTTGAGCCGATGGCTATACCAACGGCATTTTCATATGTTATCTGTCCTACGCTTAGAGCGGCTATTGCTAGGGTTAAAGATGCGTGTGAGCTTTGAATTAGCACAGTAACTACAACCCCTACAAGCGTATATATAAGCAATCCTCCAATGCCAGACATAGCAAATTGTGATAGATCAATGCTATCTTTAATGTGGTCAAAGCCACCTTTCATATATGAAATTCCCAAAAATAAAAGCCCAATACTAAATAAAAAATACCCAAAGCCTTTTATCTTTTGAGTTTTATTAACCATACATAGCATACCAATTACGATAAGAGGCATTGAGTATGCAGCTATATCTACCTTAACCCCAAATCCAGCTAAAAACCAACCTGTGGTAATGGTGGCTAAATTTATCCCGTATATAATAGCAAGGCCTGAAGCTAAAGAGATTAGCCCAGCGCTTAAAAATGATATAGCAAGAACGCTTACAAGACCGCTTGATTGCATTATGGTGGTAGAAACAGAGCCAAATATAAAGCTTTGAAAATTTGTTTTAGTCATTTTTTTTAAAAATGTCTCCAAGCTTGCCATCATTGAAAAGCTCTTTTCAAGCACACTCATCGCATACAAAAATATACAAACCCCAAAAATAATAGTCAAAAAACTCTGGCTGATATACATCAAAATAGATATTAAAACTATAAAGCTAAAAAATAGAATATTTTTCATCAAAACCCTTTTGAATTTTTCTCCAATAATAAATGGCTTAAAAATATTACAAAAAATATTTGACTAAATAATCCAACAAATGGTATTAAGGTGATTATGTAAAATATCACTGAAGCGCTAAAAAATTTAACTCCACCGCCTTTTTGTAAATCAACTTCAAAGATTAATCTATCAGAGGTATTGCTAGCGACATCAATTAGCATAAGGCGATAAAATAGGTAGAAAAATGGCAAATTTAGTATAAAAAGATTGATTACTGGGATAAATAGAAGTGGGATACAAATTAGAAAAATTAGTATAAATTTGATAAATGTGATAAAGATTAAATTTAATACTCTAATGTTGCTTGGATCTGGGGTTGTGTTGTAATTATAATATTTTTGATTTATAAATTTAACTATATATGGGGTTAAAAATCCTGTGATTACAGCAGCGATTGCGACGCTTAAGATGATGGCTAAGAATATGCTAATTACATAAAATGATGAGGTTATGATGAATTGAACTAAGCTTAGTGATATTAGCCACGCTATAAATCCATCTCCACTAGCATAGGTTTGGATTTGCGGCTTGGCAAAAGCGGCAAAAATATCATCGCCAAATAGCACAACTAAGCCAATTAAACTAGCCAAAGATACCGCAAGTGGCAAGATGGATAATAGGATAAATCTAAGGCTTAAAAAATCAGCAAATGAGCGTTTAATCACACTATTCATTGGATATTTTGATAGCTAATTTTAAGTTTAGAGTAAATTTCATCTACGCTACTTACTCCACTTTGTAATATCTCACTCATTACTATATTATCTTCTACTCCATTCCAAATTTTTTTGTATGTACCATCTTTGTAGCCGTGGTCTTGGCGAAATTTGTTTAATACATTTTTGCCTATATAGATATTAAATAATTTTTGTAAATTCACTCCGCATTTTAACGCAACTCTAAAATAATCCCTTAAAAGATCAAAGAAATTTATATTAAACCCACTACAACGATTTATGATAAGCTCAGTATCATTGATAATCTCATAAATGCTATACTTTTTAATATTATAAGGCTCTTTACAAAATTCATTAAATCCGCTTGTTGCTACTATATCATTAGCTAAATTTTCTATATCTCCAAGGGAGTTAATCTTATAATTTTCTAGTCCCAAACTCATAATAAAATGCCAAATATCCACAATCTCAATAGCGATATTATCGACATCTAATGGGGCATTTATCTCCTTCCAATGTTTCCAAGCAAAGCTATCAATTAGCTCAGCACACTCCATATATATACAACGCTTCCAGCTAATTAGTTTGCCATCTTTAGTGGTGCCTCTCTCCCAGCCAATGCCATTTGTATTATCATTTAGTTCTTGTTGAAGTTTTAACATCTCTTTTATTAAATTTCTATATATCATAGCTTTACCTTAAAATTTTTAAAATTAAAGATTATACAAAAATTTAGTTAATGATTAAATTTAGATAGCAAAATTTAGCTAATAAGCTTGCTTTTAAGCAAGCTTAAGCGTAGTAGTTTAGGCTATTTTGTGGTTTTATCATATTTTCAAATAGCTTATTGGTTTGTTCTAGTAAGGTTTTATTTATTTTATTATTTGTACTTTTATTCTCTTTTAGCATCTCATCAAACATATCTAAAAGCGATTTTTTTAGCTCTATTTTTGCATCATTACTGCTTAAATCTGGTAGATATTTTTTAAGCGAATTTGAGATATTTGCGATTGTCTCATCGCTAAATGGCTCATTTTCCTTAACTTGCTTCATAAACTCATCTATTTTTGGGCGAAGTTCTTCCATAGCCTTTGCTATCTCATCTCTATCTTGCTGGCTTAGGCCATTATCGCTATTTAGTTCAAATTTATATCCATAAGAGTGTTTAAGACTTAGGGTTTGTGATTGCGAATTTGTAGAGTTTTTATTTGAGTAGTTAAGCTCTTTATTATCATACATTGAAAGATTGATAGTATCGCCTGAGCTGGTTTTAAAAGAGTAGTTAAACGCATTATAAGAGGCGTTTGCGTAGTTGCTAGTTGTCATTATGATTTCCTTGAAAATTTATAACAAAATCGGCTAAAAGCGATTTATTTTAAGCCAAATTTGGCTAAAATCAAGCAAAAATAGTGCCAATATAAAAAGATGAATGAGAAGATAGTTAAATTTATTAAAGACGAGCATATATTAACCCTTGGCGTGAATTCGCCAGATGGGGCGTATCTTTGTAGCTGTTTTTATGCTTTTATTGAGCCAAATTTGATTATTGTGGCTTTTGGAAGTGGTAGCTACCACCTAAGGGCTATACAAAGTGATAATAGGGTTTTTATAAATATTGCCTTACAAACAGATATAGTAGGGAAAATTCAAGGTCTTCAAGCCAAAGGAGTGATAAGTAAAAGCGATATTAAAGAGCATAAAAGTGCCTATATATCGAGGTTTGCTTATGCTAGGTTTATGAAGCTAAATTTATACACAATTAGGCTAAATTGGCTTAAATTTACAGATAATAGCCTAGGATTTGGTAAGAAAATTGAGTTAAATTTAGCCTAAAGCGTTGGCTATCTTTTTTATAAATTTATTTAATGATTTTTTGCTAATTGGCTTTACTATAAAGTCATATACCCCAAATTCCAACGCCTTTTGACGCTGAGAAATATCTGTGCTGATGGCTATTATTGGAATATCTTGGAGATATTTGCGTTGTTTGAAATTGTTTAAAAACTCAAACCCATCAAGGCGTGGCATATATATATCTAGTAGTATCAAATTTATATCAAATCTACGCTCTAAAATCTCCATCGCCTCTAATCCATCTTTGGCTGTGGTTATGCTTGCTATATAGAGATTATTAGCCAAGATCATATCTAATAGCTTAAGAGTAATCTCATCATCATCGATTATAAGGACATTTAGCTTTATCATAGTAGCTCTTTTATCTGATTTTCTAGCTCAGATTTGCTGATATTTGTATTTAGTATCTTAGCAAATTGCGTTTTTATTTGTGTTGGAATTTTAATATTTGGCTCTATAAATAGCACCATTTTACTCATAAATTTATGTAATTCATAGCTAGTCTTTAGGATATTTAAGACCCTTTTAAAGTCAAATTGAGCTGCTCCATAATCAATTAAAATTAGCTTATAAGCTCTATTTTGTATGATCTCTTCAAGCTCATCTAAAGAATCAGTGCTATCTATGCTATGGCAGATCTTTGATAGGACGGCTTGGTAAATTCTATTTTCCATTTTACTCTTTTTTAATAGTAATATATCTCTTGTATCATCAAGGGCATTTAGTGGGTCTTTATTATCAATGCTAGATAAAATTTCGATAATTTGTGATTTAAAAAACGGCTTTTGCAAGTAGTAATCAAATAGCAAATTTGTCTTATTTATCTTATCTTTAGGGCTTGAAAGCATCACTATTATAGGTGTTCTTTCTATATCCTTTTCATCTTGCGTGTTGATAATATTTGTTGTAGCGATTATGGCGTTTTGCTTATTTAGGGCAATATCAGTAAAAATCGCATCATAGTGGTTAATCAAAGTAAGCTCATACAAGCTTTTGCCATCATAAACCACATCTACATTAGCACATATCTCCTCAAACATCTCTTTAATTTTTTTGCTTGTATCATTGGTGGCAATTAGAATTTTTAAATTATATTTTTGTGTGGATTTAAGGCTATTTAATAGTGCATTTATCAAAGAGATTAGGCTAGGGCTAAAGCCGTGATTAAGCTCTTGATACTCTATATTTTTTGGATTTTTATCGCCTTTAAATTTGCCAATAACTGGCGTGGCATTTGGCTCAACTGCTACGCCAAGGTATTTTAAATATAGGTTTATAATCTCTAAATTCTCCTCATCAATATCATTTTTATTAATCGATACTTTTGAGCCTTTAAATATATTAGCGTAGTTTTTATCATTATGTGGGTGGAGTTTTAGGGTTAAGTTTAGGCTAAATTCACTACCATTTTTTAGCTGACTTTGGACATTTATCTTGCTATTTAGCATCTTAGCATAGTGGTTGATTATACTTAGGCCAAGACCAGTTCCGCCATAAGTTCTTGATAAATTTTCATCTACATAAAAGCTATCAAATATCTTATTAATAGCATTTTGAGCGATCCCAATTCCATTATCTTTGACTATAAAATCAAAGCTAATATCGCTATTTGTAGATGAAATTTTCTTTGCATATATATTGATTTTGCCACCATTTGGCGTGAATTTGATGGCATTGTCAATTAAATTTATAGCTATTTGCCTTATCTTCTCTTCATCGCTAAATGCAGTTATCATAAGCTCTGGATCGATGTAGTAAGTAAGGGATAGATTTTTAGCTATAAGCCTATCAAAATATGAGGTTATAATCCCATCAAATAGATTATAAAGCACAAATTCGCTCTCATAAATTTCGCTCTCTCCAGCTTCGATCTTAGCCATATTTATGATATTGTTTATAGCTTTTAGTAGAGTTTGGCTGCTATGTTCGATTATATCAATTAGCTCTTTTTCATCCTTGCCTAGTGAGCGACTTTTTAAAAGATCTATAAAGCCCATTATGCCATTTAGCGGAGCTTTGATTTCGTGCGATATATTGGTTAAAAAGGCGGTTTTAGATCTACTATCGCTTTGGGCTATATCTTTTTGTGCGATAATCCTATCTAAGGCCTCATTGATGATTTTATGGCCATTTTCTAGCGAATTTTCTTGGGTGCCATCAGATAAATTTGCAGATGAGACTGATTTTATTTTTTTAATAATTTTTGATAGATTATTGATATTAGCTCTTATATAATTTTTAGTGTAATATGATGTTAAAATCAGCACAATGCTAATAAGCCAAACCACAAAAGCTATGATAGAATCAAATAAAATTTCTGTAGAGAAATTATCTATTTCAGATTTGATTTGAGATATTATCGCTTCTTGAATTTGATATGCGAATTTTAGCTCATCGCTGATTAGATCGTAATATTTCTGTCCTAGGTAGCCACTTGGTAAGCCATATTTTATAATCTCAATTGCAAAGGCGCTAAGATTATCAATAGCTTGTTTATACTCATTGCTTGTAAGTATTGATTCTATAGTATTTTTGGCTTGACTTGATGGTAGGTGGCTATAATCTAATTTATTATTTCTTATAAGCTCAAGCCATAAAAGAAGTTCTTGATCGCTAAGGGATCTATAATTGATAATATTAGCCACCAGATCTCTTTTAGCGCTTATGGCTATGGTGTTAGAGTATGATGAGGCAAAAGCAAGGATAAATATATTTATTCTATGCGATATATCATAATTTCTAAGCTTTAAAATATCATCTTTGATAAGTAGGTTAATATCTCTAAAATAGCTTGAAATTTCACTTTTATTAAAGTCTGAATTATCTAATTTATAGCGAATTTGAAAAAGCGTATTAAGCTTATTTAAAATCGGCTCTATGCTCTTTTGATTATAGTGTAGGGATTTGATATGCTCTATTGCGTGATCTGTGATTTGGCGATTTATATTTTTACTTGTTGTATCATTGATAATCATCTCTTTATCCAACTCTTTAGAGAGATTTACAAGATCTAGTGAGATGATAAATTTGGATTTTAGATCTTTTAAATCAGCATTAATATCATACTGTCTAACCAAATACCAGCTAGATAGAAAAAATATAATACACAAAGGTATTGTCGCTATTAAGCGTAAAATTCCAAGTAGGCCAAAGTGTAGTCTCATCACATCTCGCTTTTAATTATATTTTCGATATTTTCGATAAATTGCATATATTGGTAGAACTCATCATTGAGTATTTTTTCATCATTAGTAGATTGGATATTTATTAGAATTTGGCAAAATTCAGTTAATTTTAAGTTTGTAGCCATCGCGGCAAGCTCTTTGATAATATCACTAGCATCTATCAATAAAAGCTTCGCTTCATATAAGGCTTCATATCTCTCTTTGGCTATTTTAGTAAATTCTAAAACTCTAGTTTTAAACTCATTAGCATCCAATCTACTAATGTATAGTATATCCCATAGCCATCTAGTTTGGTCGCTAAAATATGATAGTCTATTGCCATCAAATAGTAGCTTGACGCTATAATAATGCTCATTTAAATCCTTTAAATTTACCACTTCAACGGCAATTTTAGCACTCATTATATCGCCATTATCAAGCTTGATTTGCATATCTTGGATATTGGACTGGGACTCAGATATTATGAGATCTATATAGTGTTTTTTGGTGTTATATAGGGGGCTAGTTTCTAAAAAATAGTCGCTCACATCATTACAACTTCTAAAAAAATCCTCAGGAGTTAAAAAGCCAAAAAGAGATAGCCCTTCGCTACTAATACCGATCATTTCATAGTTTTGATTATAAAGTATCATATTAAATTCCAAAATAAATTGCTTGATTTTAGCGTAATTTGCTTTAGATAGAATTTAAATATATCTAGCCAAGATGAAATTTATCAAATTAAAAACCGTTTAAGTAAAATTTAGATAAAATCCAAAACCTAATTTTACCCAAAAGGAACATTTATGAAAAGAACTTATCAACCGCATAAAACACCTAGAAAACGCACTCACGGCTTCCGTGTTAGAATGAAAACTAAAAATGGTCGTAAAGTAATTAGCGCTAGAAGGGCAAAAGGTAGAGCAAGACTAGCTGCTTAAGAGTTAAATTGAAAATTAGCAAATTTGACTCTATTAGTGATAGTAAAGAGTTTAAAAGGGTCTATCAAAATGCCAAAAAGTGGCATTGCGATTTGGCAGTTGTCTATTTTTTAGAGTCAGATATGAGTAGATTTGCCGCAGTAGTAAGCAAAAAGATTGGAAAAGCAGTAGTAAGAAATAGAGTTAAAAGGGTTTTCCGTGCTGCATTTTTTGCGCTTAGTAATGAGTTAAAAAGCGGTATATATATCTTCATTGCAAAAAGCGGAGCAGATGAGGTGCCTTTTGATAAAATTTGTAAAAATTTTAGATGGGCGTTAAAGCGAATGGACTCCATAAGATAGCCTGTGCTATTTAGTTTAAGTAGCGAATTTAGCACTCTTGTGCTTGTTCTGTTTGCAAATTTATTAGGTGCAAATTGATGAAAATTGCCACTAGTTTGGTTATTTTTTATAAAAAATATATCTCGCCATTATTGCCAAGGTCGTGTAGATACTATCCTAGTTGTTCTGAATATGCACTTTGGCAGCTTAGCCATAGTGGAATAATCACTTCTATATTTGCTATTGGCTTTAGAATTTTGCGATGCAATCAACTCTTTAGAGGTGGTATAGATTATCCTATTATTAGATGGGAATTTAAGCCATCTTATATATTTTCAAAGCCATATTATGTAGAGCCAAAATTTTGGCTAATTAAATATAAAAAAGATAAATTTTATTTAATAAAAGCATTTGACTTATCAAAGGATAAAAAGTGTTAGATAAACTTTCAACTCAGCAAAGGCTCATAATAGCCACAGTTATATCTGTTCTATTTTTTATAGCTTATGATGCTCTTTTTGCACCAAAGCAACCACTAGATATAAATAAAACTTTAGAGCAAAATCAAAGCGCCCCGACAACAACCACAACAAACAGCACCGCTCAAGCCCCAAAGCAAACTAGCAAAAATATCGCTACAATCGAAGGGATTAATTATACCGCTACAATCGATGAGTTAGGAAGGATTAGTAGCTTTACGCTTAAAGATTCTAAATTTAAAAATGAAAATGGTGAGCAAATTTCGCTTTTAAAACCTACTTCGCCACTACCTTTAGAAATTCGCTTTTCTGATAGGGCTATAAATGAAGAGGCTTTCAAGGTAGCATATAAGGCAAGTAGCGATAAAATCGATGTTGGCACTACTTCAGCTACTTTAAGCTTAACTCAAGACTTATCATCTGTAAGCGTGGTAAAAAATATAACATTCCACGCAGATGGCTCATATGATATTGATGTTAAAGTAAGCTCAAATTATGAATATTTCATTACAGCTGGATTTCGCCCAGTTGTAGCAGTAGATGGATATACTGTTCATGGAGTTTTGCTTAGAAAAGAAGATGATAGCTTAGAAATTATTGAAGATGGGGACGCTAAAGGAAATGAGGTCTTTAGAAGTGTGGATTTATTAGCTAATAGTGATAGATATTACACTACTTTATTTTATGATAGCAAGAGATCTATGGAGGTCTTTATCCAAAAAGATACCGATGAGAATACTCTAAGCTTTGTTAGAAATATTGGAAATTTCAGTGCTAAAGGCTACATCGGCCCAAAAGATTATAAAATTTTAAAATCAATCAATCCAAGCTTAGTTGATACCATTGAGTATGGTTGGTTTACCTTTATTGCTAAACCTGCCTTTTTGCTACTTGATTGGCTCTACTCATTTATAGGCAACTGGGGCTTTGCTATTGTGGCACTAACTATCATTATCCGTATAGTTTTATTTCCTCTTACATATAAGGGTATGGTCTCAATGAATAAGCTAAAAGATCTAGCTCCAAAGATGAAAGAGATACAAGCCAAATATAAAGGCGATCCACAAAAAATAAACGCCCATGTAATGGAGCTATACAGAAAGCATGGTGCTAATCCGATGGGTGGCTGTTTGCCAATTTTAATCCAAATTCCAATATTTTTTGCAATTTATAGGGTATTGCTAAATGCTATTGAGTTAAAAGGTGCTGAGTGGATTTTATGGATTAATGACCTTGCAGAGCTTGATCCTTACTTTATATTACCAATCCTTATGGGTATTACAATGTATATCCAGCAGCACATCACGCCAACCAATTTTACAGATCCAATGCAAGCAAAGATTATGAAATTTCTACCTTTGATATTTACATTTTTCTTTATTACATTCCCAGCGGGGCTTACTCTTTATTGGTTTATAAACAACCTATGCTCTATAGCTCAGCAAATGGTCGTAAATAGAATATTTGAGCGTCATAAATCTCAAGAGATAGCGGAGAAACACCATGGGAATTAAGATTGAAGCTAAGGATTTACAAAGTGCTTATATAAAAGCAGCCAATGAGCTTAAATGCTCTGCTATAAATTTAGAAATTACACAGATAAAAGCAGCTAGAAAGGGATTTTTAGGCTTTTTTAAAAAAGATGGTATTTTTGAAGTATCTGTAAAAAAAGATGGTGAAAAAAGAGTTAAAAAGCCAAAAAATGATCGCATTGAAAAGAGCATAAGGTGCGATAAAAACCAAAAATTCACACACTCTAAATTTGAGCCAAGTAGCGAAGATAAATTTGAGCCAAACATCACTACAACCCAAAGCGATACCCAAGCAGAAGCGCAATTTGCAAAACCAGCTAGAAAATCAACGCTAAATATAGACCAATCCATATTTGATTCATTCCATAAAATTGATGATAATCAAACCGCAGTATCTTTGGATAATATCTTATTAGAGATTAGAGCTGGGCTTGAGAGGCTATTTGGTGCTAGCTTGTTTGATATTCAGGTTAGCGAGCTATCAATTTATGACGCTGATACTATATATATCAAGCTTGATGGAGCTGATGCAGCACTAATGATAGGCAAGGAGGGCTATAGATATAAGGCTATTTCATATCTCATATTTAACTGGATTAATGCTAAATATAATAAAGGAATTCGCCTAGAGATAGCTGAATTTTTAAAAAACCAAGAGAGCAGTATGGCTGTATATTTAAATGGAGTTATAGAAAGAGTAGAGCTAATTGGCAAGGCTCAAACCAAGCCTCTTGATGGGGTATTAGTTAAAATCGCTTTAGAGCAGCTTAGGCAGAGATTTCCAGATAAATATGTTGGAATTAAAAGTAGCGATGAAGGCAAATTCATTGTTATAAATGATTTTCATAAAAAATGAATATAGTAGCACTTGCAACCCCATATGGCATCGGAGCTATATCTATTATTAGACTTAGTGGCAAAGATGCCCTAAGCATAGCTAATAAAATTTGCGGTAATCTAACGCCTAGAGTAGCACATTTAAAGAAGCTAAAGGATAAATTTGACAATATCTTAGATGAGGCAATTGTGATATATTTTAAGGCTCCATTTAGCTTTACTGGTGAAGATGTGGTGGAGTTTCAGACTCATGGCGGAGTGGTTGTAGCAAATTTGATTATCGATGAGATATTATCTTATGGGGCTAGGGTTGCTAATCCTGGTGAATTTAGTAAAAAAGCGGTGCTAAATGACAAAATTGATCTAGCTAAGGCTGAGAGTATCCAAGGTCTTATAAATGCTAGAAGCGAAGGTGCGGCTAAGATTTTAGCTAGGGTTATGAGCGGGGAGTTGGCTAGATTTTGCGATACTTTGCGTGATGAGCTAATATCAGCTTTAGCTTATACTGAGACTTGTATTGACTATGCTGATGATGATTTACCAGCTGATATAATGGAGCAAATCAAGCTAAAATTAGAGCAAATTTATTCAAAACTAGATAATATAATATCAATTTCAAATTCAAAAAAAGGTCTAATCGATGGCTACAAAGTAGCGATAATCGGCACCCCAAATGTAGGCAAAAGCTCCATTTTAAACTCACTTTTAAATTATGAAAGAGCCATAATTAGCAATACTCCAGGAACCACTAGAGATACTATCGAAGAGCAGATTAAAATCGGCACCCACTTAGTGCGTATAATCGATACTGCTGGTATTAGGCATAGCGATCACGATATAGAAAATATCGGTATAGAATACTCCAAAAGGGCCGCAAATAGCGCTGATATAATCATCTGTGTATTTGATAGCTCAAGGGTTGTAAATAGCGAAGATATGGAGATTTTGGATTTTGTAAATAGCTTAAATAAGAAGGTAATTTTTGTATTAAATAAATCTGATTTGGAATTTAAATTTGACCTTAATATTGATGGAATTTTACTTAGTGCAAAAGATAACTCTAATGCTTTAAAACTAGCAATCCAAGAATACTTAAATTCACAAGATACAAATGAGATAATGCTAAGCTCAAATAGGCAAATAAAAGCTTGTGATGATGCCAAAAGTGCGATAAATAGGGCTATTCATCTTTTAGATGATTCTGTGCTTGAGCTTTTTGCTTATGAGATAAATAGAGCTATAAAAGAGATAGGAAGCATCACAAAACCGCTACAAAATTCGGAAATTTTAGATAAAATGTTTAGCAATTTTTGCTTAGGAAAATAATTTTAAAAAGGGGATATAATAATGGATAAAAAGACAATAGAAGCACATAAGATTAGCGATGATGAGTATAAAAAGATATTAGAGATTTTAGGGCGTGAGCCAAATTTACTTGAACTTGGTATATTTTCTGCGATGTGGAGTGAGCATTGTAGCTATAAATCAAGTAAAAAATATCTAAATGGCTTTCCGACTAAGGCTCCATGGGTACTTCAAGGTCCAGGCGAGAATGCTGGGGTGATAGATTGTGGCGATAGTATGGCAGCTGTATTTAAGATGGAGAGCCATAATCACCCAAGCTTTATTGAGCCATTTGCTGGTGCTGCAACTGGAGTTGGTGGTATATTTAGAGATATTTTTACCATGGGGGCTAGGGTTGAGGCGAGTATGAACTCACTTCGGTTTGGTCAAGTGCATGGCGATACAAAGATTAGTCGCCATCAACGCTATTTGGTAAAAGGCGTGGTATCTGGTATTAGCCACTATGGCAACTGCATGGGTGTGCCAACTATTGGCGGTGAAACCACATTTGATGAGAGCTTTAATGGTAATATTTTAGTCAATGCTTTTGGGCTTGGAATTTGTAAAAGTGATGAGATATTTTATGCTAAGGCTGAAGGGGTAGGAAACCCGGTTATATATGTTGGCTCAAAGACTGGTAGAGATGGTCTTGGTGGGGCTGTGATGTCAAGTGATAGCTTTAATGAAGAGAATAAATCTTTAAGGCCAACAGTGCAAGTTGGGGATCCATTTGCTGAAAAGCTTCTTATGGAGGCTTGCTTGGAGCTATTTAAATGCGATTATATAGTTGGAATTCAAGATATGGGTGCAGCTGGGCTTACATCAAGTAGTTTTGAGATGGCTGGTAGAAGCGGTAGCGGTATGAAGCTATATTTAGATAGAGTTCCTATGCGTGAAAGTGGAATGACGCCATATGAATTAATGCTTAGCGAGTCTCAAGAAAGAATGCTAATTTGTGCTAAAAAGGGTTGTGAAGATAAGATAAAAGCGATATTTGATAAATGGGATTTAGATGCTGAGATTATAGGAGAAGTAACTGATAGTGGCATAATGGAGCTATACTGGCATAATGAGTTAGCTGGTAGCGTGCCAATAGCCCCACTTAGCGAGGTCGCACCAATACTAAATCGCCCAACTAGCAGACCAAAATATCTTGATGAGATCGCAAATATAAATTTAAATAATATACCAAAAATCAGCAATCAAGAGGCCTTTGAGCTATTAATCAAAGATTTAAATGTGGCAAATAAGAGTTTTATTTATGATCAATATGACTCAACAGTAGGCACAAATGTGATTAAAAAAGCTGGTAAATTGGGTGCTGCTGTAATGAGAATTAAGCAAAATGGCAAGTCAATTGCTATGGGCATGGAGTGTAATACAAGGCATAATTATGTAAATCCTAAAATCGGCGCTGCAGCTGCAGTCGCAGCTAGTGGGCGAAAGGTGGCTATGAGTGGTGCAACTCCGCTTGCGATTACTGATTGTCTAAACTATGGTAATCCGCAAAATCCAGAGGTTATGTGGCAGTTCGCACAAGGTTGCGAAGGGATTAAAGAGGCGTGTGCAAAGCTAAATACTCCAGTAGTTAGCGGTAATGTAAGCTTGTATAATGAGACAGATGGAGTTAGTATCCAGCCTACACCAAGCATAGTATCAGTAGGCGTAGGAGATGATGCTAAAAATAGCTTGATTAGCGAATTTAGCGGTGAAAATGTGAGTGTTTATCTACTTGGTAAGACTACTGGCGAGTTTGCAGGGTCGCTATATATGAAGGTGGTGGCAAATTTATGCGCTGGAGAGTTAAAAGAGATAGATTATAAGGCTGAAAGAGCGCTTTGGGATTTGGTTATTGAGGCTAATAAAGATAGAGTATTGGAGTTTGCAAATAGCGTTGGAGTAGGTGGTATCGCCATTACTTTAGCCAAGATGGCAGCGGTTAGCTCTATTGGTTTTAATGGCAAAATAGAGCTTAAAGATAGTCGCTTTATATTTGATGAGAGCTTTTCTAGGGCAGTTGTAGGGGTTAGAGATGAGCTTAAATTTAAAGAGTTAGCTAAGAAATATGGGATTGAATTTATTAAAATTGGCTTAAGTGGTGGCGATGAGTTTGTTTTAAATGATATTAAAATTAGCTTAAAAGATCTACAAAATATCTATTTTAGCGAGTTTGCTGCTGTTATTAAAAGTGAAGATTGATAGTGCATATATTTTTAATTTTAATCGGCGTTATTATTATATTTTGGCTACTTGGTCGTGGATTTACTAACTCAAGCTTAAGGATTAACAAACTCCAATATGATGATGCTAAATATCTAATTATGCTAACGGCAAAGGTCGCTAAAAGCGATGGAGCTGTGAGTAAGGATGAGGCTAATTATATATCGCTTTTATTAGATGATATTTGTTTAAAGCTTGGTAATAGAGATGTTAGAGCCAAGTTAAAAGATATATATCTTTATTATAAAGATAATCAAAGCTCAGCCTACGCAATTGCTAAAGAGTATAGGCAAAGGCTAGGATTTAGTCAAAATATTTGGATAAATCGTGTAGTGTTTTTTATGAATTTAGCCTATATCGATGGGGAATTTAATAGCGATGAGAGAGAAATTTTACGCGAAATTTGCGATGGATTTGCTATTAATAAGAGCATTGTAGAAGAGCTTTTTTCTCATTTTGAGGCTGAATTTAAGAATTTATCCAAAGAGCATAGCATTGACCCATATGAGATTTTAGAGGTTTCAAAAGATGCTAGTTTTGAAGAGATTAAAGCTAGTCATAGGAGATTATCTAGGCAGTATCATCCAGATTTTATGATGGATAAGAGCGATGATATTATAAGCCAAGCGACTAAGAAAATGCAGCAAATAAATGAAGCATATGAGATATTAAAAAATAAATTTAATAAATAAGGAGGATTTATGAGAGCTTTAATTAGTGTAAGTGATAAGAGCGGTGTGGTGGAGTTTGCCTTAGGGCTTGAGGCTTTGGGCTTTGAGATTTTAAGTACAGGTGGAACATATAAAACTTTAAAAGATAGTGGCATAAAAGTTATAGAAGTTAGCCAATTTACCGCTAGTCCTGAGATGTTTGAAGGTAGGGTTAAAACCTTACATCCAAAGATTCATGGCGGTATCTTACATAAAAGAGATGACGCTAATCACATAGAACAAGCTAATAAATATGATATTAAGGCAATTGATTTAGTTTGTGTAAATTTATACCCTTTTAAAGAGACTACAATCCGCACAGATGATTTTAATGAGATTATCGAAAATATAGATATTGGTGGCCCTGCTATGGTGCGAAGTGCTGCTAAAAATTTCAAAGATGTGTTAATCGTTACTGATGTGAATGATTATGAAATAGTGCTAAAATCACTAAAAGATGGTAGCGATAGCTATGAATTTAGACGGGATTTGATGATAAAAGCATATGAACATACAGCCTCATATGACTCAATGATAGCTAACTATATGAATGAGAGATTTAAGGGTGGATTTGGTGCTAAGAGATTTATAACTGGCTCAAAGGTATTTGATACAAGATATGGTGAAAATCCACACCAAAAGGGCGCTGCGTATGAATTTGATAGCTTTTTAAGTTTAAATTTTACTCAATTAAAAGGCGAAGCAAGCTTTAATAATATGACTGATATTAATTCAGCCGTGGCGATAGCTTCATCATTTGGTAAGGCTCCAGCGGTGGCTATTTGTAAGCATGCTAATCCATGCGGTTTTGCTATTGGAGAAAATGAGCTAGATAGCTATATCAAAGCACTTAAGTGCGATCCAGTTAGTGCTTTTGGCGGCGTGGTAGCGATAAATGGAACTCTTACAAAGGAGCTAGCTTTAAAAACTAAAGAGATATTTATAGAGGTTATAATTGCTGCAAATGTAGAAGATGGGGTTTTAGAGCTTTATAGTGATAAAAAACGCACTAAAATCTTTACGCAAAATAATAAATTTTTAGTAACTTTGGGATATAAATGGGACTTTAAACACATTGATGGGGGGTTTGTCTTTCAAGAAAAAGATAGCCTAAATGATAGCGAAGTCGATAATGCTAAACAAGTTACTATAAAAGCAGCAAATCCTAGTGAAATTACAGATCTTAAAATAGCGTGGAAGATAGCAGCATTAACTAAATCAAACTGCGTTGTCTATGTCAAAGATAGCACACTTTTAGCAATTGGTATGGGTATGACTAGTAGGGTTGATGCGGCTCGTGCAGCGGTGGCAAAGGCTAATGATATGGGGATAGATTTAAAGGGTTGTGCATTAGCTAGTGAGGCGTTTTTCCCTTTTGCTGATAGTATAGAGATAGCTGCTAGTGTGGGCGTGGCTAATGTAATTCAGCCAGGTGGCTCAATCCGAGATGATGAGGTGATAGAAGCTGCCAATAAAGCTAGAATGAGTATGTATTTTACTGGCATTAGACACTTCTTGCATTGATTAAATTTAAGGTAAATTTATATTTAATTTACCTTAAATTAAGGGTCTATTTATCTCATTAAACTTTTAATAAGAGTTTAATGAGTATAATTTCACTATATCTTCTTTCAAGGCAGACAGCATGATAAATACTATAGGTAAAAAGATAGTTTTTAGTATTGTCGCAGTTTTATTTATAAGTTTTATAGCTATGCAATTTATCATCATAGCTCAATTTAATAACTCATCTACGCAGATTACCAAAGATAGCTTAAATATGCTTAGTTCATCTATATTTCAGACAGTTCAGACTGCTATGAATACTGGTGATCCACAAATAATAGAAAAATCAATCCACGATGCAAGCTTAATCCAAGGTGTGGCATCTTTAAAAATATACCGCTCAGATACTGTATCAGAAGGTTTTGGTCTTGAAAAGGTAGCGCCTAAAGATGATATAATAAAATCACAATTTATAAATCCTAAAAATTATACTCAAACTATAAAAACACAAGATAATCACACATTACGATTAGTCGCTCCAATCATTGCTAAGAGCGAGTGCTTAGCTTGTCATACTCTTTCTAAAGAGAATGAAGTCTTAGGCGTTATGGATCTATCATACTCTTTGAATGCTATGGATAAAGATTTAAGAGATAAGAGCGTTATGTTTTTATTGATATTTGCTATATCTTTGATTTTAACAGCTATTATAGTTTTGGTGGTATTAAAAAGGGTTGTTATAACTCCTGTGTTAGAGCTTTTAAATCGTGCTAAAGATTTAAGCAGTGGAGATGGTGATTTAAGTGCTAGAATATCTATAAAAAGCAGCGATGAGATCGGGCAAACTTGTAAGCATATAAATCTCTTTATAGAAAAAATTCAAGATATAGTCAAAAAGGCTCAAAGTAGTGCTAAAAGCGTAGAGAGCCAGACACTAACCTTACACGATAACGCTTCCATACTCCTTAGCAGCACAGAAGATGGAAAAGATAAGGCTAGAAGCTCATATGCTATTAGTAAAAGTATATCTGATGAGCTTGAGATTTCAACGGATAAATCCACCCAGGCAGCTGGTGCAAACAAGCAGTCATATGATGAGTTAGAAGAGATGATACAATCATTAAGCGAGGTTGTAACTCACCTAAATGAAGCAAATGCTAAAGAGCAAGAGGTAGCACAAAAAACCATAAGCGTAGTTAGCCAAACTGAGGATATGAAAAAAGTTTTAGATATTATAGGCGATATAGCAGACCAGACAAATTTACTTGCTTTAAATGCGGCCATAGAAGCAGCTAGAGCTGGAGAGATGGGAAGGGGCTTTGCTGTAGTTGCTGAAGAGGTCAGAGTGCTAGCTGAAAAGACAAATGAATCCTTAGGTGGTATAAATTTAAATGCTAAAAATATGATAGAATCTACTACAGAGCTTGGAAATGCATTAAATGAAAATGCTAAAAACATTGCTTTAATTAGCAAAAGTGCCAATGAGCTTATGGATAGAGCAAGATCTACTCAAACAGCCACAAATGAATCCATGCAAATAGTTCAAGAGGTATCGGCTATGGCTACTGATATTAGCAAAAAGATTAAAAAGCTATTAGATCAATCTGAAGAATCTGTAGAGACTTTTGATAATAATGCTAAGATAGTTAATCAATTCTTAGATGTATCTACGAATTTAAAAGATGTAGCAACCAGACTTGAAGTTGATTTAAGTAAATTTAAAACTTGATTTTAAGCTCTCTTTGGGCGACTATTTATTTATAATTTTTATTGTAAATTTAATTATAATTAATATTTTAGAGTTAAAATTCATAAATTAAAAAATATTAAGGATATTTTATGAAAGGTATGGGAGAACCAAGAATTAAAATCGTAGCTATGCCTAGCGATACAAACCCAGCTGGAAATATTTTTGGTGGTTGGATTTTATCACAAATAGACTTAGCTGGAGCAATTGCAGCTAGAGAGTTAGCCCCAATTAGGGTTGTTACAATATCGATGAAAGAGGTTATATTCAAAGAGCCAGTATTTATAGGTGATATTGTTAGTTGCTATGCTAAAATCACAAATGTAGGTAGCACCTCTATCACAACAAGAGTTAAAGTTGTCGTCCAAAGATTAAATGCTCAAGGATTTTGTGAGTGCGTCCCAGTAACTACTGCTGAGGTTACATATGTAAGCGTAGATGAAAAAGGGGAGAAAAAGAGCATAGATAATGATCTAAAGCGACTTCATGGTTTTTAATATTTAGCTACCTTTTTTTGGGTGGCTAAATTTAATTTATTATACTATCTCCAATTAGCATTACGATTAAAGAATTTTAAAGTAAATAAAAGATATAATTAGCTCCTTTTAATAAAAATTAATAAAGGTAAATTGTGTTTGAACTTATTGGCGAGTCGCTAAAATCAGCTGTAAATAAACTTAAATTTGTCGATGATGAGAAGGCTTTAAAAAATGCGTTAGAGACGCTTAAAAAGTCGCTATTAAAAGCTGATGTATATCATAAGGTTACTAAAGAGTTAGTAGCTCTTGTAGAGTCTGATATGAAAAAAGGCGCTATAGGTCAAAAGCAATTTTTAGATAGTATAAAATCAAATTTAACAAATATCTTAACCGCCCCAAATGATGGAAATAAGGGTAGTGGCTTTGTTTTTGCTTCTAATCCACCAACTATTGTATTGATGGCTGGTTTGCAAGGTGGTGGAAAAACCACAACTACTATTAAACTAGCAAGTTATCTAAAAGCTCGTAAAAAACGCGTTCTTGTCGCTGCTGCTGATTTGCAGCGTTTAGCAGCGGTTGAGCAGCTTAGACAACTATGTAGTGCTAATGAGATTGAGCTATTTAGCATTGATGGAGAGAATAATCCAGTAAATGTAGCCAAAGAGGCGCTTAAAAAGGCTAAAGATGCTCTTTATGATGTGCTTTTAGTCGATACTGCTGGTCGCTTGGCAATTGATGAGGCTTTAATGAGCGAGCTAAAAGAGATTAAAACCGCATTAAATCCGCACGAAATATTCTATGTAGCTGATGCTATGAGTGGTCAAGATGGCGTTCGCACCGCAGCTAGCTTTAATGAAGCTCTTGGCATAACAGGAGTGATTTTAAGCAAATTTGATGCTGACACAAAAGGCGGTGTGGCAATTGGTATAGCCCATCAAGTGGGAATTCCGCTTAGATTTGTTGGTGTTGGTGAGAAAGTAGCAGATCTTGAGAGCTTTATCCCAGATAGGATTGTAGGTAGGATTCTTGGCGAAGGGGATCTTGCGACTTTGGCTGAAAAGGCATCAACGATAATTGATGAAAAAGAGGCTAAAAAACTTAATAAAAAGATTAAAAAGGGAGAATTTAATTTCAATGATTTTATCGCTCAACTTGAGAGTGTTAAAAAACTTGGAAGTATGAAGAGTTTAATAGGTATGATACCAGGTCTTGGGGGTATGGCTAATCAGTTAAAAGATATAGATTTGGATAATTCAGATCAGATAAAACATATAAAAGCTATGATAAACTCGATGACACCAAAAGAGAGAGAGAATCCTGATTTATTAAATAACGCTAGAAAACGCAGGATAGCAGCTGGAGCTGGACTAGATCAGATGAGTGTAAATAGATTTTTAAAGCAGTTTAGCAGTGCGGCAAAATTAGCCAAAAAATTCTCAAATAAAGATAGTATGAAAGGCTTTGCTAATATGCTAGCAAATGCTAATCGCCCTAGATAATTAGGGTTTATTTATGGCTATAAATTTAGCTATAACTAAGCCTTATAAAAATATTTTAGGAGACAAAGATGGCAACAGTAGTAAGATTAACAAGAATGGGACGCAAAAAAAGACCATTTTATCGTATAGTAGTTACAGATAGTAGAAAAAGACGCGATAGCGGCTGGATTGAAAGTATTGGATATTATAACCCAATGGTAGAGCCAGAAGTGATTAAATTTGATGCTAATAGACTTGCATATTGGAAAAGTGTAGGTGCCAAACTAAGCGATAGAGTCGCTCAAATTACAAAATAATGGTTGAAGATTTTTTAAAAGAGTATGCTAAGCTTATAAGTGATTCTCCTGATATTATTCGCACTGAGCGGATAAATCTTGGAGAGAATTTCGATGAAATCATTATATACGCTAGCAAGGCTGATACTGGTAAATTAATCGGCAAAGATGGTAAGATGATAAATGCTATTAAAACCGTGGTTATAGGCTATAAGGCTAAAGATCCAACCTCATACAGAATTACGGTAAAAGCTATTGAAGAGTGATTTAGTAGAGGTTTGCATACTTGGTAAATCCGTTGGATTAAAGGGAGCTTTAAGACTGCATAATCGTAGCGATTTTGTCGAGCAGTATAAAAAGGGCGCTAAATTTTATGATAAATTTGGCAATCTTTTTTCTATTAAGAGCTATGAGCCTTCAAATTCGCTTGTGATATTTGAAGGATTTGATAGTGTTGAAAAGGCAAAAGAGCTTACAAATAGGGTTTTATATCGCACAATAGAAGATACTAAAAAGAGCTGTAAGCTTAAAAAAGATGAGTATTTTTACTTTGATATTATAGGCTCTATGGTTTATGAAGATGGCGATTTGCTTGGTAGGATTGATGATATTTTAGAAGTTGGTGCCGGATTTTTATTTAGCATTAAAACAGATCTAGATTTGGTATCTCAAAATTTACCTAAGCAGTTTTATATACCTTATCAAGATAATTTTATAATTAAGATTGATACTGCAACCAAAAAAGTAGAGGTCAAAAACTCTATGAATATACTTATTAACTCTTAAATTTTAGATATGAAATTTAACTTTATAACACTATTTCCAAATTTAATAACCCCATATTTTAGCGACTCCATACTTGGTAAGGCAGTTAAGAATGGGATTATAGAGATTAATTGCATTAATCCTCGCAACTATACAAAACAGAAGCATAATAAAGTTGATGAGTATATGATAGGCGGTGGTGCTGGACTTTTGATGAGTGCACAACCGCTTTGCGATACCATCGATACGCTTGGAGATACTCACATAATCTATCTTACTCCAGCTGGTAAAAAATTTAATCAAAATGACGCCAAAAGACTTTCAAAGCTAAAAAATATAACATTTATCTGTGGTAGATATGAGGGTATTGATGAGCGTGTAGTTGAGAGTAGGGTAAATGAGGTTTTTTGCATTGGAGATTTTATCTTAACTGGTGGAGAGTTAGCTGCTATGAGCCTTTGCGATGCAATTAGTCGCAATATTTATGGAGTTTTGGGTAATTTTAACTCTTTGGATATTGAGAGTTTTGAGGGCGGAGTATTGGAAGCTCCTAGTTTTACAAAGCCAAATATATTTAATGGCCTACTAGCTCCTTCAGCTTTTTTAAAGGGTAATCATAGTATAATCTTCGCTTTAAAAAATCATATGGCGCTTTGCAAAACTCGGTTTTTTCGCCCTGATTTGTATCAAACTCTTAAATCGCCAAAACTTTAAGGAAATAAGATGAGAAATAAATATATTGAAGCATTTGAAAATGCTCAAATTGCGACTAAGTCTGTGCCTGACTTTCGTGCTGGTGATACTTTGAGAATTGCTATTCACATCAAAGAAGGCGACAAAAGCAGAATTCAAAATTTTGAAGGCATATGTATCGCTCGCCGTGGTAGCGGTACTGGAGAGACCTTTATTATTAGAAAAATAGGTGCTAATAGCGTTGGCGTAGAGAGAATTTTCCCTATATATAGTGATAGTTTAGAGAGCATTACTGTATTACGCAAAGGTCGTGTAAGACGCTCTAAACTATTTTATCTTCGTGATAGACGCGGTAAAGCTGCTAGAATTAAAGAGCTTAAAAAATAGCATTCATTTAGACTTTAGCCCCCTTTTTATTGGGGCTTATCTGTTTTATTTTATTTTGGAATTTAGCGTGGAAAAAATTGTTTTTAACTTTGATACATTTGAAGGTGTAAAGAGTGCTATGCTTTGCGAAAGTGAATTTAGTAAAGAGATACGCATTACCATGGCTAAAGATTCCATAATGAAAGAGCATAAGGCACCAAATGCCATAATCGTTCAAATTCTTCGTGGAGAGATAGAGTTTGAGATGAGTGGGGATATTTTAGTAATGAGTGAGCTTGATATGATTACACTACCAGCTTTTGTACCGCACTCTTTAAAAGCTTTGAAAGACTCTATAATCAGACTTAGCCTATCTAAATCAGATACCCATTCAAGAGTGTTTAAAGTCATTAATAATTAATAAAATATTTTAATTTATTTTTATAAATTAGTAGTTTAATTATATCATTTTAATCTTTATTTATATTCTTTTAACCCCGCAAATAGATTATTGATCTTAAATTTAATCAAATAAATTAATTAAATAATTTTTAAATTTTACCATAAAATATAAGATAATCTTAAGATAATATTTATTAAAATAGTGATTATGAAAATGTTTATCAATATCTATACATTTTTAAATTTTATTTTAAAGGAGCAAAAATGCAATTTAAAAAAATCACTCTAGGCTTATCGGCCTTAATGCTAGGAAGTAGCTTGTATGGAGCAGTTGATTTATCAAAAGAGGCAAATGAGTATAGGTCTTATGTTATCGGTCAAATAGACAAATTATTAGAAGACACAGAGAAATTTGTTGGTTACTTAAAATCTGGAGATACTAAAAATGCTAAAAAACTCTATCCATTAGCTAGAATGTATTATGAACGCTCAGAGCCTATAGCTGAGAGCTTTGGAGAGCTTGATCCTAGTATAGATGCCCGTTTGGCTGATTTACAAGAAGATGGTAAGGGAGAAGATGATTGGAGTGGATTTCATAAGATTGAAAAAATTTTATGGGTAGATAATACGACAAAAGGTAGCGAGGCCGTGGCTGATAAGTTGCTAGCTGATATTAAGGAGTTAAGGGCTAAGGTGCCAACTGTCAAGGTGGATGCGGAGTTAATGCTAACTGGTGCGGTAGATCTATTAAATGAGGTATCAACTAGCAAGATAACAGGAGAAGAGGATATATATTCCAAAACCGATCTTTATGATTTTAAGGCAAATATTCAAGGAGCGCAAAAGATCTATGAAATTCTCAAATCTCACTTAATTAAAAAAGATCCTAAATTAGCAAAAGATATTGAAATTCAGTTTGCTAATGTAAATAATCTTTTAGAAAAGCACAATAAAAGTAAAAATGGATATGAGTATATAGGCTATGACAAGCTATCAAAATCTGATATAAAAGAGCTAGCAGAAGCGGTAAATAAACTAGGTGAGCCATTGTCAAAAATGGGTGTAATCTTAGATTAAGGTATCGATATGAATTCCAAACGCCGTAATTTTATTGGTGGAGTATTAGCATTTGGGGCTAGCATGCTTGGGGCTAGTCAACTCTTAAATCCACGCATTAAATCAGATGAGAAAGATATCTATCCATTCTATGGAAAGCACCAGCAAGGCATAGCTACCGCTATCCAAAAGCATATATATTTTATGGTTTTAGACTTGCATACCAACTCTCTTGATGAGATTAAAGAGATGTTTAAAATTTGGACTATATATTCAGCTAAATTGACATCTGGACAAAATGTTAGCGAATATGGTAGTAATAAATTTATCCCCACTTTAGATACTGGAGAGGCTGATTCTTTGGGAAGTAGTGGGCTTACTTTGACATTTGGTGTGAGTGCGTCATTTTTCAAAAAGCTTGGTTTGGATAAGCTAAAGCCAAAGGAGCTTAAGGATTTACCGCATTTTCCAAGAGATCAGATTAGGGCTGAATTTAGCGGTGGAGATATATGCATACAAGCTTGTAGCGATGATCCGCAAGTGGCTTTTCATGCGGTGCGTAATTTGGTGCGTGTAGCAAGATTACAAGTTACTATGAAATGGTCACAAATGGGCTTTAACTCATTTATGAATAGTGATACCCCACGCAACCTTTTTGGCTTTAAAGATGGGACAATCAATCCTAAGGGTGCTGAGCTTGATAAGGAGGTTTGGATAAAGGGTGGAGCATTTGATGGTGGCACTTACATGGCAGTAAGAAAGATACAAATGCATTTAGAAACTTGGGATAGAACTCATCTAAAAGGACAAAATGATACCTTTGGTAGATTTAGAGATAGCGGCGCACCGTATGGCGGCAAGAGCGAATTTGATGAAGCTGATATAGGCTTAAATACCTCTTTACCAGCTGATTCTCATGTATTTTTATCTAAAAGTGCAGATACTAAGATACTTAGAAGGTCATACTCCTATGCTAGTGGTGTGGAGCCTAAGACTAATCAGTTTGATGCGGGGCTTTTATTTATCTCATTCCAAAAAGACCCAGAGCAATTTATAAAGATACAAAATACTTTGGGAAATGTAGATAGAATGAATGAGTATATCACGCATATTGGCTCGGGGCTTTTTATCTGTTTTGGTGGTGTAAGCGGTGATGGCGACTATATTGCTAGATCGATTTTAGGGTAGAGGTTTTTATGTCTAAATTTTATTTTATGATCTTATCTTTACTCTTTGCTTTAAATTTAGAAGCTAATATGAGTCCATTTTTTATACAAATTTCAGACGCTTTAGGTGCGGCTAAAAGCGGAGATAGCAAACTAGCAAAAGATATAATGGTTGAATTTCAAGAGCAATTTAATGCTCTTAATATCGATACTGCATTATCTAATGATGTAAAGCAGAGATTAAAAGCTGTTTTAAATGATACAAGTGTTGAGAATATCGAGAGTTTATCTAGTGCATTAATTGCTTTTGAAAAGGAGCAAAACCCTGTAGATTATGAGGCTAAAAGGGCGAAATTTAAACAAAAGGTGATGCCTTTATATAAGCAGTTAGTAAATGCTACTAAAGATAGAGATTTAGAGCAAATTCCGTCTATTTTTAAGAGATTTTACGATTCTTGGCAGCGAAATGAGCGTGTGGTGGGTGATTTAAGTCCTTGGCATTATGGCAAGATAGAGACATCAATGGCGCTATATAGAATGGCTATGGTAAGCACTCCTAGCGATATAGCCGCTATGGATAGTAAAATTATAGAGCTAGGTGAGTTTTTAAACGATTTTCTAGCTGGTAATACTAAGGAGATAAAAGTTGATGGTGATACCTTAGAAGAGCTTAAACGAAATTTAACTCTACTTGATGAGGCAAAAGATTTAATCGGCATTGATAACGCTAAGGCAAAGAGCAATATCTTAAATTTTATAACAAATTGGCCACTTTTTGAAGGTGAAATTAGAACTCGCAGTGCGAATTTATACAACGCAATAGAGAGTGATCTACCACAAATAGCAGCCGATATAGACTCCTTAAAATCCATAAATATGCTAAATAACATTATAGATAATATCAATTCTCTAGATTTTAATGCAAATTACAACGCCTATGATGTAGCTATAGTGCTTATTAGAGAGGGAGTGGAGGCTTTGCTTATAGTAGTCGCACTTTTAGCTGCTGTAAAAACAGGTAATTTACAAAGAGCTAAGGCTCATATTTTAGGTGGTGCTGGTATTGCTATAGTAGCTAGTGTATTTGGTGCGGCGACTTTGAGCTATCTATTTCCTTTGGCAGTAGCTGGTACAAATAGAGAAATTTTAGAAGGAATAGTGGGTATATTGGCTGTGGTTGTTATGGTGTTTGTAGTAGCTTGGTTACACTCTAAAAGTAGCCTTAAGGCTTGGAATGCCTATATAACTAAGCAGATCAATAGAGCTGTTGCTAGTGGTAGTTTGCTTTGGTTTGGATTATTATCATTTTTAGCTGTTTTTAGAGAAGGTGCTGAGACTATACTATTTTATGCTGGAATGCTACCAAAGGTGCAAATTTCAAGCTTTATAAGTGGTATAGTTGGGGCTTTGGCTATTTTGATTTTGATAGCATATTTTATGAAATTTATCACTTCTAAAATAGCTATGCACAATATTTTTAAGCTTATGAGTTTATTGCTTTACGCACTTGGCTTTAAGATTTTAGGTGTTAGCGTGCATGCCTTACAACTTACAAATATAGTGCCAAATAGCATTATATCACCCATTCCTTCTATATCTTTCATTGGATTTTATAATACGCTTGAGGGGTTGATTATGCAAATTGCCTATATATCATCTATAATAATTATAGCTTTTTTAATGAGAAAAAAGGCGGTTTAGAATTTCAACCAATTTACCATTATTAAAGCTATTAAAATATTATCCCCTCTTTATCTTGCTTTTCTAGTATGCTATTTTGTTCTTTTGGTAGTGGTGAAGTAGATGTGTATAGGGCATCTACTCCATCATATATTTTGCGATAAACGCCACTAGGCATATCAAAATCTCGTTTGGTTTGTGGGTAATTTGCTATATACTCTTGCATAAATTGCTTAAATACAGGAGCTGCAGTTCTAGAGCCGCCTTCCACATATCTCATTGGAGTGTTATTATCATTTCCATACCAGACTAGGACTTGAATTTCAGGAGCAAATCCACAAAACCACGCATCTATGCTATCATTTGTAGTGCCAGTTTTCCCACCTAGTTCTATACCATCAATCTTAGCAGAGCGTCCAGTGCCGTTATTTACAACATTTTGAAGCATTTTAACCATCAAATAAGCTTGCTCTGGCTTGATAATTTCACTACTTTTTGGCTCAAATTTAAATATTTGCCCATCTTTACTCTCAACTGAGTTGATGAGTCTAGTTTTATGCCTAGTGCCAAGCCCTGGAAATATAGAGTATTGCTCACTATAATCCATAAGGCTTACACCGAAGCTACCAAGTGCGATTGATAGGTTATTTGGTATATTTTTAAATCCGAAATCCTCTAAATTCCTTTGAACTACATCAAGACCAATGGAATTTAAAAGGTTTATTGTGGCAAGATTTCTTGATTGTTTTAATGCGTCATTAAGGGTGATTAGCCCTTTGAAATTACCGCTAAAATTCTTTGGCTTCCAATCCTTATCCTCTTCACTATTCTTATTTGCTCCTTCATAAATTCTAGATATATCAGCGACTTTGCTTTGAGGGGATAGGCCTTGATTTAGTGCTATTTGATAGATAAAAGGCTTAAAGCTAGAGCCTGGTTGTCTATAGCTTTGAGTGGCACGATTAAAGTTGCTTTTTGCGTAATCAACCCCGCCAACTAACGCTAATATCTCGCCATTGGTAGGATTGGTAACTATCATTGCACCATTTAAAACTGTAGTGTTGGCATCTTTATTTCTTTTTAAAATTTCATTATAGCCAAATTTTAGTGCATTTCTAGCTATCTCTTGGACTTTTAAATCAGCGTTTAAAGTGATTTTATATCCGCCATATTTAATATCTTTATAAAGTGGGGTTAGCTGTTTGATAGTCTCATCTACTAGATATGGGGCTTTGTTTTGAGTTAGGGTTTGTTCGTAAATTTTTGGTGTCTCTTTTATAGCGGCTTGATACTCTTTATCTGTGATCCAGCCGATATTATACATTCTTAAAAGGACATTATTTGCCCTAGAGAGAGATAGATCTAAATGCCTAGTTGGATCATAGCTACTAGGAGCCTTTGGCAGACCAACTAGCATAGAGATCTCTTTTATGCTTAACTCATCTAAATTCTTTTTAAAGTATCCAAGTGCGGCAGTTTTAATCCCATAATATCCATGCCCGAAATATACTTGATTTAAATATCGTTCGATTATCTGCTCTTTTGTAAGCTTTTGCTCTACTTCGTAAGATATGATTATCTCTTTGAGTTTTCTAGTAAATTTTTTCTCCCTTGTTAAGAGCATATTTTTAACTAGCTGTTGAGTTAGGGTTGAGGCACCTTCGACTAATGCCATTGCTTGAATATCCTTAATCGCCGCTCTAAAGATCGCTTCATAATTTATCCCGCCATGTTCGAAAAATGCGGTATCTTCAATGGCAATTAGTGCCTCTATAATGCGTGGGGGAATTTCGTTAAATTTAGCATATTGTCTATTCTCTTCATCAAAAATATAAGCGACTAAATCCCCATTTCTATCATATATATGAGTTGTGAGCTTTGGGTTGTAATCTACAATTTTTGATATATCAATCTTAATTTGAGAGTAAAAATATATAACTCCACCTATAGCGGTTAAAGCAATTATTATTAGTAGATTAAAAATATATTTCATAAAAATGCCTTTAAATTTATAATATCTAGCCCCATGGCTGTGGGTTTATTGCCTTTTTGGACTTCTATATATTTTTTATTAAATCCCTCTATCATCATAGCTCCAGCCTTGCCTTGCCATAGATTGCTTGCTATATATCTATCTAGATCATCGTTATCAAATTTTTTAAATTTATAGCTTGCGATGCTTAGCATATCAATTATCATATTTTGAGTGATAAATTT
The DNA here is from genome assembly GCF_024723495.1 of Campylobacter sp. RM19073. Classification (NCBI taxonomy): domain Bacteria; kingdom Pseudomonadati; phylum Campylobacterota; class Epsilonproteobacteria; order Campylobacterales; family Campylobacteraceae; genus Campylobacter; species Campylobacter sp. RM19073. The sequence goes on from NZ_JANQCT010000012.1 coordinate 46,423, forward strand.
CATGGCAGTATATACGCTAGTTAGGCTATTGCTTTGGAGTTTTAGCATATATCTAGCCTCTATCTCATCTTTTGCCTTGCCTAAAATAACTCCTTGACATACCACGCTACTATCAGCAAATAGCACACGATCATATTGGTTTTTAAATTTATCAAAAAACTGCTTAGCCTTGCTATTTGTGATACTCATAGCGTATTTAGCTGGTGGCAAATTAGAATCAAAATTCTCATCATACTCCATACAAACTTGGATAAACTCCACGCCATGCTCTTTTAAAATCAAAGCCCTACTAGCAGAGCTAGAAGCTAAAACTATCATAAAAACCCTCTAAAAGTTATGCCAAGGTATATATTTATAAATGATAAAACTATATTTAATGGGATAAAATAGTAGATTATAAGAATTAAATTCTCATGGCTCATTATCATATCATCTTTGATAAATGCCCCTTTGGCTTGGTGATACTTATATGAGATATAGGCTAGATTAGCACAGATGAAAATTAGTATCGCAATCTTGGTTTTGACAATAGCCTCTACCATTGGATCGCCTATTGGGAAGTGCTCACCATAAGACATGTATAATCCACCAAATAGCAAAAGTATCACCATTGCCAAAGCACTAAAGAGAAATTTGGTAAATTCTTTTAAAATTAGTTTATAGCAATTTTGCTCTGTATTTTTAAAGCAGTAGTGAGCGCAAATTGCTGTTACTATATGCAAGGCTATGAATAAAACAGCTATGCTAATATGTATAAATGGTGCTATCTGATCTAGCCTTGCAAATGCACTATTCAAATTTTACTCTTTATCATCTTACTAGCCTCTTCTAAGGCTTTTGAGATATTGCTTATATCTTTACCTCCAGCAGTAGCAAAATCATCTCTACCACCGCCACCGCCGCCAACTATAGGGGCTATAGCTTTTACTAGCTCTCCGGCTTTTATATCTGTATTTTTGCTTCCTACAGCTAGGCTTACTTTATTATCTTTTGAACTAGCTAAAAATACCACAACCTTATCAAATTTATTTTTTATCTCATCTATTTTGGCTTTTATATCGCCATTAAACTCGCCCACTACTACATTTATACCATTTATACTCTCATGGCTAAGCTCTACTGATGAGTTGGCATTTTTAATCTCATTTTGTAATGATTTTATCTCATCTTTTAGCTTGGTTATAGCGATGATTGGGTCAGCTCCTTTTAGGCTAAATTTTATCTCTTCAAGCTCTTTTCTTAGCTCATTTGCATAGTTTAATGCTGCTTTAGAGCAAACTGCTTCTATACGCCTTACTCCAGCACTTACGCCACTTTCTTTGATGATAAAAAAGCTTCCTATCTCATTTAAATTTTCCACATGAGTGCCACCACAAAGCTCCTTAGAGCATCCCAAGGTCAGCACTCTGACTTTATCAGAATATTTCTCGCCAAATAGAGCGATGGCTCCGCTATTTTTAGCCTCTTCTAGCCCCATTATCTCTACTTTTGCTTTAGCACCTTTTAGTATTGCTTCATTTACGAAATTTTCTATTTTTTCTAACTCATCTTTTGAGAGTGGCTTTGGATGAGAGAAGTCAAATCTAAGCTTATTAGCCTCTACGCTACTTCCAGCTTGAGCTATGTGAGATCCAAGGATACTTCTAAGTGCTGCGTGGAGTAAGTGAGTGGCTGAGTGGTGGCGGCGAATTTCTAGCCTATTAAGGCTAACTTCACAATCTATGCTTTCTCCTATTTTTACGCTATTTTTTGCCTCTATGGTGCTTAGATTTAATCCAAAATATTTTTTTGTATCAAGAACTTGATTGCCACCTAAAAGCCCGGTATCTCCACATTGACCGCCACTTTGAGCGTAAAATGGAGTAGAATCAAGCATAATATATCCGATTTCTCCATTTTTTAGCTCATTTACTCTTTTAAATTCGCTATTTAAAAGGGCTAAAATTTTGCTAGTGCTTTTTAAATTTTCATATCCGATAAACTCATTTTCGCCAAATTCTTCAAGCAAAGCCTTAAAGTCTCCACTCTCTTTTGCAGCGTCTCCGCTACCTTTCCAGCTAGCTTTAGCTCTTGCTTTTTGCTCATTCATTAGCTCATCAAATTTAGCCTCATCTACGCTAAGTCCCTTTTCTCTTAGCATATCAGCCGTTAAATCAAGTGGAAATCCGTAAGTATCATATAATTTAAACGCTACTTCACCGCTAAAAGTTTTGCTTGAAGTTTTTGCTAACTCTTCGTTAAATAGATCAAGCCCAGCAGAGATAGTGGCTAAAAATCTCTCCTCTTCTAGTTTTATCAGCTCTTTTACATACTCTTTTTTCTCTTTTAAATAATCATAGTGCTCACCCATTAATTCTACTACTTTATCAACTAATCTATACATAAATGGCTCTTTTATCCCAAGCAAGTATCCATGGCGAAGAGCTCTTCTTAGTATGCGTCTTAGGACATATCCACGGCCCTCTTTATCGAAATTTACGCCTTGAGCTAGTAAAAATGTAGTTGAGCGAATATGATCGCTTATAACTCTAAAGCTAGCGCCACTCTCATACTCATATTTTAAATTTGCGATTTTTGCAACTTCGTTTATTATAGGCATAAATAAAGAGCTATCATAATTGCTAAATTTACCCTCTTTTATAGCAGTTACTCTCTCAAGCCCCATTCCAGTATCGATTGACGGCTTTGGAAGTGGAGTCATAGTGCCGTCTTTATCCCTTTCAAACTGCATAAATACAAGATTCCAAATCTCTAAAAATCTATCTCCATCGCCACCCATATAATCTTCATCGCTGTTAAAATGCTCACTTCCTTGATCGTAAAATATCTCGCTACAAGGGCCACAAGGTCCAGTATCGCCCATAGCCCAGAAGTTATCTTTATCTCCAAATTTATAAATTCTATCTTTTTGAATATGCTTTTGCCAAATTTCATAGGCTTCATCATCATTTTCATGCACGGTTACATATAATCTATCTTTTGGTAGTTGTAAAATCTCAGTTACAAACTCCCACGCATAAGCGATGGCTTCTTCTTTAAAATATTCCCCAAAGCTAAAATTTCCTAACATTTCAAAAAATGTATGGTGCCTAGCAGTGTAGCCGACATTATCTAAGTCGTTGTGTTTGCCACCAGCTCTAATGCAGGTTTGACAGCTAGTGCGAATAGGTGGAGTAGGGCGTGGCACATCGCCTGTAAAAATGCTTTTAAAAGGCACCATTCCAGCATTTGTAAAAAGTAGGCTCGCATCATCTGGGACTAGCGGAGCTGAATCTATAATCTCATGTCCTTTGCTTTTAAAAAATTCCAAATACTCTTTTCTAATATCCATAATTAATTTCCTAAATTTAAAAATGGCTTGATTGTATCATAAATTTACTAAATTTATACTCAATTTTTATGCTTTATAGCTATGAAATTTAAGAATTAAATAGCTATAATTTTGGCTCAAATTAACCTTAAGGAGTATGTAGTGGCAAAGGATTCTAACGGGATAGAATTAAACGCTGGAGATAGCGTTAGCGTGATTAAGGATTTGAAGGTAAAAGGTGCTAGTAGCACGATTAAGCGTGGCACAACGATTAAAAATATCAAGCTTACAAGCAAAGATAGTGAGGTAGAGTGTAAGATAAATGGGGTTGGCGTTGTGGTGTTAAAGTGTGAATTTTTAAAGAAAATTTGATAATTTGTATTAAAAAGCTTTGATTCTTAGTGTGGAGATTTAGATGGTTGAGATTTTAAGCGCAGTGGTTGCGGTGGCGGTAGTTGTGTTGATTTGGCTTGGTTTTGTGCTGTTTAAAAAGCAGAGCCAGCTAGCTAGTCTAGGACAGAAATTTAACGATTTAAGTGCGAATTTAAGCATAAAAGATCAAGAGCTAAACTTCATAAAAGATGAGAATAAAAATTTACAAGAGCAAAATATCCAAAATATCCAAAAAATCACACAATTAACTACAAAATTAGAAAGTGCAAATGAGATAAACACGCAGCTAAAAGAGCGTCAAGATGAGCTAGATAACAAGACTAGGGAGTATTTTGAGCTAAAAACCAAGCAGATGAGTGAGAATTTGCTAAATTTAAGTAGTAAAGAGATGGCTGAAAGCTCAGCTAAAATTTTAGAGAGCTTGATTGCGCCATTAAAAGATGAGATAAATAAATATCAAAAATCAAATTTAGAGATAAATAACACATTTAAGGTAAATTTTGAGAATTTAAAAAGCGAAACTAAAGGCGTTATGACTCAAGCTCATAATTTAGCCGAAGCCTTAAAGAGCAATAAGAAAATTCTAGGCAATTGGGGTGAAATCCAACTTGATAGCGTGCTACAAAGCAGTGGGCTTATTTTGGGTGTTAATTATGATAAGCAAGTAGCTTGTAAAGATGAAAATGGCAATCAAAAATATCTTGATGCTGTGGTTAAATTTGATGAGAATAAAAAAGCGATAATAGACGCAAAATGCTCACTTATCAATTATAATGAGTATCACAACGCCACAGATGAGAGCCTAAAAGAGGGCTATGCTAAGGCTTTGGCTAAGGATATTAGAAATCATATTGATAATTTAAGCTCCAAAGATTATGCATTTTTAGATAGTAAAAATTATGAGTATGTATTTATGTTTATACCTAATGATAATATGCTATTTGTCGCTCTTGGTGCTGATAGCACTCTTTATGAATATGCGTATGAAAAAGGGATATTTATCACCACGCCACTTACTCTTTTGATGGCTTTAAAAACCGTGTATATCTGCTGGAGAAATTTAAAAAGCGATGAGAATGCTGCTAGGATATTTAGCGAAGCTGGTAAAATATATGATAAATTTGATGTGTTTATCAAAAATTATGAAAGATTAGAAAATCAAGTAATTGCAATGTCTAAGGTAATCGAAGATGGTAAAACCACTCTATATCAAGGGCGTGGAAATTTAATAAGCAAGTTTGAAAACCTTAAAAAATTAGGAGCTAAAACTACAAAAACTTTGCCATATGCAATTAGCGATGATGAGTTAATATCATAAAATAGGGGATAAAGACTATGTAATTTTAAAAGTAAAATAGCAAAATATGGGGATTTAATTAATTAAATTTAAATCTTCAGCTTTAAAGCTGAATAATTTTTAAATATTATAATTTACTATTTTTCTTTTGTTATCTTTAAGTTTTATTAATATATACTACGGAATTCAAAAAATCTTAGGAGTGAAAGATGAAAGAGAAGCACTATGAGGTGGTGATAATTGGTGGCGGTATCAGTGGCGGTGCGCTACTATATGAATTGGCTAGATATACAGATGTTAAAAGTATTGCATTAATAGAAAAATATGGCGGTTTAGCTACGCTAAATTCGAAA
>NZ_JANQCT010000013.1:0-37364 GCF_024723495.1 Campylobacter sp. RM19073
AAAAATTAAAAAACAGAAACGATAAAGAGATGATTTGTCCAACTATAAGAAGGTGTTTCTCAATTCGTGAGCTGGAATTATATAAGAGATATACTTAAAGTTTGCTGAATGATTGGGAGGGGGATGGAATTTATTGAAATTTTTTTGTTTATTTATTAAAATTCTGACAAAATATCGCTAAATTTAACTGAATTATTAAAGATTATCTCACTATTTTGGATATTGGATTTAAATTTGCTCACATAGCCATTGCCATTTTGTATTAACACCCCATTGCTGATTAAAAATTTTTCATATATGGATATAAACTCTAATCCTTTTATATGAGAAATTGGCTTGTAGGCTATAAATTCCCCATTTAAATTTAATCCCTTTAAGCTTTGATTGTCTATTAATATATCAAATTTTAGCTCCAAAAGATCTCTAATAGTAAGATTATCCACGACTATCTCTGGTTTACTTATAATGAAATTTTTATAATTACTTGTGCTTATATTTTTTAATATAATTTTTGAGCTAATATCATCAAAAGCTATGCCATTTACCATAATATATTTAGCCGTTAAATCAGTAAAAATATCTGCTAAGTTATAAGCGTTTATTTTTGAGTTTAATCTAATATTTTCGCTTGTTAGATTGATAAAATTTATATTTGAGCTTAAATTATCAATTAATAATTTTAAATTACTAGGATTTAGAGCATATGGATTAAAATCTGCAAAATCAACACCATCAATATACTCAATCTCGCTAAAAATACCACTCATATCAACATTAATATTATCAAATTCAAATTTAGCTTTATCAAGATTTGCTTTTATGAAATATAGCTTTTTGCTATCCATAATGCTATTAATAGAGATATTTGAAAATTTAATAGAGCTATGATGTTGAATAATTTGAATTGGCGATATATCTGCTTGAATATGGATTTTGCCCCCATATAGCGGAATATTTAGACTAAATTTAGCCAAATTAACACTATCTTGTGATAAATCCTTAATATCTCCATTAATTTTAAATCCATTAAATATAAAAAGAGGGTTATAGCTACTACTCATATCTATATCTAAATCAAAATCTTTATATTGAAGTCTAAAATTTAAACTATTAGAAAGTATGGAGCTATTTTTATTTACACTATCTATTTTAAATTCTTTGATATTTTGAAGCTTAGCTAGTGCTGAATTTAGCATATGGTTTGAAAATATATAAGCAAACCCATATAATCCAATCAATAAAATAGATATTATAAATATCAGCTTTTTCATCTTTTTTTAGTAGCCCAGCTAAAATATAGCCATATAAGACCAAGCAAAATAAACAAAAATATAGGAATGATATAGCCATGATCGCCAAAATATGATGTAAATCTCGATATAAATTCTCCCGCATAATAGCTAAGCAATCCTAAGCTAATCGACCATATAGCAGAGCAAATAGCGTTAATGATAGCAAATTTAATCAAGCTATATTTGGTTAGACCAATAGCTAAAGGCACTAAAGTTTTTAGCCCGTAAATATATTTTTTGATAAAAATAATCTTATCGCCATATTTTTTAAATAAAATTTGAGCTAAAGCAAGTTTTCGTTTATGTGATTTAAAATATGGCATTACAGAGCTTTTATTATATCTTCCCATATATACTAAAATCATATCTCCGATGAAGTTTGCCACTGCGGCAATTATAATTGATAGAGTTAAACTCATACTACCTTCAAAGCTAAGCAATCCAGCACCAATTATAGCCACCATTCCCCCACCAAGGCTATATAAAAATAGTATCAAATATCCATAAGTAGAAAGATTTGCTAAAATATCTTGCATTATTTCACCACCGATACGGCTTGTAATAGCTGTCTATAGCCATATGAATTGGGGTCAAATTTAACCTTATCATCAACCGTGATTACAGACCCACCAAGATTCGCACCTGCGAAAAAGCCTGTATTATTTGTATAAGCATAAATATCGCTAAACCCAATATCACTCATAGTACCGCTATTTACCCCATAATCCATAAAGCTAACTGATGTGCTAGCACTAAGCGTGAGCTTATTATCGTAAATATCTTTTATTATCGCCCTATTCATCACATACATCACAATAAAATTATTCTCATATCCAGCTTGTAATCCAATAGTAGCACCCCCAAGTCTTACTGGCACTACGCTATAGCTGCTATTTTGATGATATAAGGTCCTATCATCTATATACTCTTTTGAATCCTCATCACGCACAAGCATAACCCCACGACCCACCGTCGCCCCAAGGATAAATCCAGCCTTAACAAAAGTAGGAAAAACTATAATAGCAGATGAATTTATAATAATTGATTGCGGTATTTTGTTAGTTCGATTAATTAAATTATAGGCATTTGCACTATCTAAAAGTCTCTCATCGCTAGCATGTAAGCCTAGGCTAATAAAAATTAGACAAATAATCTTTATTAATACTCTATTTCGCATACTCTACAGCCCTTAATTCTCGTATTACATTTACTTTGATTTCCCCTGGATATTGCATTTTACTCTCTATCTCTTCAGCAATCTCTTTAGCTAAAAGCACAGCCTCATCATCATTGACCAACTCCGCATTAGCAATAACCCTTATCTCGCGACCAGCATTTATAGCGTAGGCATTTTTAATACCTTCTTTGGAATTTGCTATATTCTCTATCTCTTCAACTCTTTTTAAAAAGCTCTCAAGCACCTCTCTTCTAGCACCAGGGCGTGCTGCAGATAACGCATCAGCAGCACAAACTGCCGCACACTCCACGCTTAGAGCCTCTTCGTGTCCGTGGTGAGCATAAATAGCATTAATCACAACTGGATGCTCTTTATAACGCTTACAAATTTCGGCACCTAAATCGACATGGCTACCTTGATACTCATGCGTTAATGCCTTGCCAATATCGTGTAATATACCAGCTCTAATGGCAAGCTTCTCGTCTCCACCAGTTTCAGCAGCTATAATTCCCGCTAAATGAGCAACCTCAAGGCTATGAGCTAGAGCATTTTGACCATAACTAGCTCTAAATTTCATCTTGCCAATTAGTTTTACAATCTCTGGATGAACTTTGGTAATTCCTAAATCAATTAAGATATTTTCGCCCTCTTCTAAAATACTAGCCTCAAATTCCTCGCAAACTTTTTGATGAATTTCCTCTATTCTAGCTGGTTGGATTCTCCCATCTTCAACTAATAGTTCAATTACCCTAGTAGCAATGGCCCTACGATATAAATTAAAGCTTGAAAGCACAATAGCATGCGGTGTATCATCTATTATTACATCAACTCCAAGCACCATCTCAAGGGTTTTGATATTGCGTCCCTCTTTGCCTATAATCCTACCTTTTAACTCATCATTTTTAATATCAACTACATTGATTAATCTCTCAGCAGCGAACTCTCCAGCAAATCTACTAGTAGCTTGAGCTAGGATATAATTAGCCTTTTTCTTAGCCTCTCTTTTTGCCTCTTCTTCATATTTTCTAACGATATGAGCTATATCGGCACGGCTTTTTTCTTCAACTTTTTTAAGCACCAACTCTCTAGCTTCTTCTTGGGTTAAACCAGCCATACGCTCCATAGTTTTTAGCATTTCATCAATCTTTTCTTGATAGCTATTTTTTAAATTTAAACCCTCTTCATATAACGCTTTGGCTCTATTTTGGCTTAATTCTAAATCACTTTTAGCACTATCTAAATTCTCTTTTTCAAAGAGCAAATTTTGCTCTTTTTTAGCTATTTCATCGAATTTTTGGTTATACTCTTTTTGGAGTTTGCTCCCCTTTTCTTCATATCTTTTTTTAACCTCAAATTCAGCCTCGCTAACCTTAACTTTAGCATCTTTTAAAATGCCTTCAGCCTCAAATTCAATTGCTTTTGCTTTTGCTTTTGCCTGCTCTACTAAAATATTATAGTTGGCATCATTTATCTTTTTAGATATTAGCCAACCTCCTCCAGCTCCAAAAATCAAGCCTCCTAACCCTATTAATGACATCTCTATCATAACATACCTTTTTTATATATTTTTTAGTAGGTGTAAGATAAAAGTCAGCACAAACATCGTGTGCGTCACAAATTTTATAATCAACATACATATCTTTTATACTTACAAACACAATAACCGGTCTATAACCTAGATTATCAAAAAACCTATCATAAAACCCAGCTCCGTGCCCTACTCTACCCATATTAGCATCTACTGCGATAACTGGCACTATAGCCATATCTATATCTTTTTTATAAGCATTTGAGTTCATTGCTTCTTTAATACCAAATTTAGATACTTTAAAGGGCAAACGCAATTTTACCATTTTTAAACTTTTATCTACCATAAATGGGACAAATATTGTGCAATTTTTTGCTATTTTTCGTCTAAGTTTAATTAAATTTGGCTCCATTTTCATAGGAGTAAAAATAAGCAAATTCTTTACTTTATACAACTTAATAAGCCTTAAAATATCCAAATTAACCCTATTTTTATAGCAGTTAGCCACTCTTTTAGACTCCTTATTCAGAGCCAATTTTGCTACTTTTCTACAAGTTTGTTTATCAAATTTAACCATAATATTAATCTTTATTTAGTATAATTTTGGCAATTTTACCAAAAAATATAGGAAAATATAATGAAATTTAAAATCTTTCTAGCAGTAGCTTTATTAGCTATTTTAACAGGTTGCAACAACACTTCAAACGAAGAGTCAAATCCAACTTCAGTAATAGAAGCAGACTATTCAAAACCATTTAAACTTACATTAAATGATGGCAGTGAGTTAAAAATGCAAAAAAAAGATAACGGCTATGACTTTAATATCAAGGATAAAGCTATATTTTTAAATTTCTTTGCCACTTGGTGCCCACCTTGTAAGGTAGAGATCCCATATCTTGTATCGCTTCAAGAGAAATTTAAAGATAAACTTCAAATCATCGGTGTATCAGTTGAGACCTTAAGCCTAGAGCAAGCAAATGAATTTAAAGAGCTACTAAATATCAACTACCCAATTGCATACACAGATGAAAATCAATATTTAATCTCATCGCTTGGCGGCGTGGTTGGAATTCCATTTAGCATTTTATACTATCCAAATGGCAAATTTGCTACTTCTTATAGCGGATTGGTGCCGATTGAGATGCTAGAAAATGATATTAAAAAGGTTATTGAGTAATGTTTAGCTTTCTTAAAAAAGGGCTTGAAAAGACCCTTAATACATTTACAAAATCTAAACCAAAAGATAAAAAAATAACTAAAGATATTCTTGAAGAGCTTCTATTAGAAGCCGATGTTCCATATGAAATAGCCCAAGAGATAATCTACTATCTACCTCCTAGAGATGTAGTAGATAGGGCCGATCTAGCTAGAGTTATGCAAACATACTTTATGTATGATAATAAAAGTGTGGAGGCAAAGCCTTTTGTGATGATGATTTTAGGCGTAAATGGTGCGGGCAAAACAACCACAATAGCAAAATTAGCAAATTTATTCAAATCCAGCTCAAAAAACGTAATTTTAGGCGCTAGCGATACATTTAGAGCTGGAGCCATAGAGCAGCTACGCCAATGGGCTAATAAGCTTGAAGTCCCTATAATCGCCTCAAATCAAGGTCACGACCCAGCCGCTGTAGCCTATGATACCATCAGCTCAGCTGTGGCTAGAGATATGGATTATGCTATTATTGATACGGCTGGTAGGTTACAAAATCAAAAAAATTTAGCTAGTGAACTAGAGAAAATCTCAAGAATTAGCAGTAAAGCCCTAAGTGATGCTCCACACCAAAAAATTCTAATTCTAGATGGCACACAAGGTAGTGCTGGAGTAGCTCAAGCTAAGGCTTTTAATGAGATTATAAAGGTTGATGGAGTTATAATTACCAAGCTTGATGGCACAGCAAAGGGCGGTGCGTTATTTGGTATTGCTAGAGAGCTTGAGCTCCCTATTTTATATATTGGCGTTGGCGAAAGTAAAGATGATCTTATCAAATTTAGCCCAAAAGAGTTCGTAGATACCATCTGCGATGCAATATTTTTAGATTAAAATGGCAAAATCAAAGATTATTTTTGAATGCGAAGCGTGTGGTAATCAGCAAAGCAAATGGATGGGTAAATGCCCACAATGCGGAGCCTGGGAGAGCTTTATCGAGCTTAGTAGCGAGCAAGTTAAGATCTCTCAAGAGTTAGCCAAACTAACCAAAAGCACAAAAAGCGCCACACCAATATCCCAAATTCAAATTCAAAAAATAGATCGCAAATCAACTAAAGATAGCGAGTTAGACCTAGTATTAGGCGGAGGCTTGGTAAGTGGCTCTCTTATATTAATAGGCGGAAGTCCAGGAATTGGTAAATCTACACTACTACTTAAAATAGCTTCAAATTTAGCTGACAACAACCAAAAAGTGCTATATGTAAGCGGTGAAGAGAGCGCTAGTCAAATCAAGCTAAGAGCCGATCGCTTAGGTGCAAATAGTGATAATCTATTTTTACTAACTGAAATCGATCTCTCATCTATACTAGCCGAAGCGGCAAAAAATGAGTATAAAATCATAGTTATAGACTCTATCCAAACCCTATATAGTGATAAGATTAGCTCCGCTCCAGGCTCAATTTCTCAAGTTAGAGAGATCACATTTGAGCTAATGCGACTAGCTAAAAAAGATGATATTACCATATTTATTATAGGTCATATTACTAAAGAAGGCTCTATCGCCGGACCTAGAATTTTAGAGCATATGGTTGATGTGGTGCTATATTTTGAAGGGGATAGTAGTAAGGAGCTTCGCATACTTCGCGGGATTAAAAATCGCTTTGGCACTACAAGCGAAATTGGAATTTTTGAAATGCGTAGTAATGGACTAATAAGTGCTAAAGATATTAGCAGTAAATTTTTTACCCGCGGTAACGCCGTTAGTGGATCAGCTATCACTGTAACGATGGAGGGAAGTCGTGCATTAATCGTAGAAATTCAAGCCCTAGTATGCGAAAGCAACTATCCAAAAAGAAGCTCAACTGGCTTTGATAAAAATCGCTTAGATATGATTTTAGCACTTTTAGAGAGAAAATTAGAAATACCGCTTGGGCATTATGATGTGTTTATCAATGTTACTGGCGGAGTGAAGATAAATGAAACTGCGTGCGATTTAGCCGTGGTAGCTGCTATCATATCAAGCTTTCGCAATCGTCCAATATCCAAAGAGAGTATATTCATCGGTGAGCTTAGCTTAAATGGTGAGATTAGAGAGATTTTTAATCTTGATGCAAGGCTAAAAGAGGCTGTCTTTCAAAAATTTAAAAACGCTATCACGCCAAATAAGCCATTAGAAAATTACCCTATAAAAACATTTGTAGCCAAAGAGATAACGCAAGTTCTAGAGTGGATGTAGAAAATTTGGATAAATAAATTTGAATTTTAAACCAAATAAAAATGCTATTTAGAGCGGTAAATAACTTGATTATTATAAACTTTGTAGCTTAAGGCTTACAAATACAGATGAATTTATAGCCAAGATTTATAATATTTTAATCTAAATTTAGATATAATTTTTCTCTTTTTAAGCCTGAGTGGTGAAATGGTAGACACGCTAGACTCAAAATCTGGTAGGGGCAACCCTGTGTCGGTTCGAGTCCGACCTTAGGTACCACTAGTCCTTTTCCTAAGCTTTCAAAAATCACAAAAAAGCCCTTAAAAACGCAATCTAACATTAATTTAAGCTTTCATTTGACTATTTCAGTTGTTTCCATGCTAAAGGATATAATCAAATAAGTCTTAAATTCATTTTCTAATCAATAAAATGGAATTCCAAAAAAATATAAGAAAATTTTAACTTAAATAATAAAAATATCAAATAGTTAGCTTTGTATATATGTGTAGTGAGCAACTAGGCTCATAATCTAATTTTAAATAAATTTAAGGCAAATGCGTTTGATTTATGATAAGTGTAGAATTATGATAAAAGATTACAAACCAAATAAAGCTCACAAAGATAGCTCGTATAAAAGAAAAATACGGCAAAAATATCGCTGCACTAACGCAAAATGCGTATAATTGGCTACTTATGTATCAGCACGAAAAAATAATTAAATATAGCAGACTATATAAATTACGCAAAATTTAGCATTTAAATAATTAAAAAACTTCACTAAATCTTAGCAAAGCTAAACAAAAAAAGCTCTCACCGCTTATAAATTTCCTATTATTTAAATTCTTAAAAATCACAAAAGCCCTAAAATTTCAATCTAACATTAATTTAAATTTCATTATTTTCAGTTGCCTTTATCTTAAGAGCTTTGCAAAAGAATACCAAAAAATAGCAAAAGAAAATAACCAAATAAAAATTCAAAAAGCCATAAACAAATAGCTAATAAAAGTCTTAACTACATTAATCAAGCAATTTATTATTTAATATTATTAAAATCTAACTTTATAGTCTCATTATCAATATAGCTAATTCCTGAATTTAAAATATTTTGCGCTATATGCTTAGCCTCATCTAGCGAGTGCATTTTGTATGTACCGCACTGATATTTATTTAGCTCTGGAATGTTGCTTTGGCTTTTTACAGATAATACATCGCTCATAGATAGTCTCCACGCCTCTATCACTTCATCAATTTTAGGTCTTCCTATAAGACTCATATAAAACCCAGTCCTACAGCCCATCGGCGATATATCTATAATCTCAACGCTATTTGAATTTAGATGATCTCTCATAAAACCAGCAAAAAGATGCTCTAAGGTATGAATCCCTTTTTCTGGTAAAATATCTAAATTTGGCTTACAAAATCTTAGATCAAAAACGCTAATATCATCTCCTTTTGGAGTTTTCATCATCTTAGCAAGTCTAACACCAGGTGCGTTCATAATAGTATGATCTACGCAAAAACTATCAAGTAGTGGCATATTTATCCTTTATAATTTTTGCGTAATTGTATCAAAAATTAGCTGAAATTTGCTCTTATTTGCTCACACCAATTAGCAATTCTAGAATCTACTTCGTCGCCATGGTTATCAAAATCAAGCGCTAAGCCCACAAATCCACCATCTCTAGCTGCTCTTGACTCTGTAAAATCATATTTTGGAGCCTCTGTAGCACCTACAATATTTGCACCTAATTCACTACATTTATCAAACAAAATTCCCAAAGCATCGCAATATGTATCATCATAGCTAGAGCTATCGCCTATGCCAAATAGAGCTATCGTTTTTCCTTTTAAATTTAACTCAGAAAAGTCAAAAGCATCCATATCATCTTGCAAATCACCGCTTCCCCAAGTAGATGAGCCAATTATCAATTTATCAAATCCATTAATCTCATCGGCTGAAGTTTCAGATATATTTAAAACTGTATCTATACCTAAATTTGCTGCGATTTTATTTGCTGCTTCCTCTGCATTTCCCATTGAACTACCAAAAATAACTGCTGTCATATTTACCTTTCACACTTAAATTCACGATCCAAACCAAAAACTTTACAATACTCGCAATAAACACAACTCACACTTCTTTTAGCACAAACTAGCTTTATATTGCGTTTTTTAGCTTCAGATTTTATCTTTTTCATCGTGTTATGATTTAAAAAACTCGTCAGCATAACCACGCACTCCACCTCTTGTGGGATCGGTTTGCGATTTACTCTATTTTCATTTCTTGCATCCCAGTGCTCTATCTTGCTGACACCTAACCCTTGTAAAACTGCTTTAATTGGTGCTATTTCATCTGCGCCTATTACCAAGACTGACATATTTTACCTTTATAATATTTTGATAATCGTTATTATAAACTAACTATTATAAATTTAAGCTTATTTTGATTATAATTATCAAAAATAATTTTATAAAAGCTTATTTATAGACCATTTAAAGCTTTAAATTGAATTTATCTGAAATTATAATTGATATAGCGTATCAATTATACTAGCTTATTCCTCCTTATTCTATCTTATTTAATTAAGAGCTAAATTATATTATTTACTCGCAAAAAGTATATCCAAAATAAAATAACTAAATATAAATTTATATATTAAATTTGCGTTTATATCTCTCTAAAAGCGTGATATTTCCTAGCATTCCTCCTTGATGAATATATAAAATATCATTTTTAAACGCATTTAAATTTGCCATCAAAGTAAGCCACCCAACGCCATCATACAATAGCTCAAACTCCACACCACAGCTATATAAAAGCTCCTTATATATCTCATAAATTTCAGAATAAAGCTTACCAAAGTGATATTTTCTAGGTGGATTTATGATATTAACCTTGCTTAATGGATCAAGTGCTAAAATCTGCTTTTTTAGATAATGGCTATCACCTACACAAGGAGTAGTCCATACGCTCATATCACTTAAATTTTTAGCCAAAAATGCCGCACTACACCCAGTCCCACTAGGCAAAAATATATCAAATTTTATATCATTTTTCTTAGCAAAATCTACAATTATCCTAGCTTGATCCTGAAATCCCATCTCAGCTTCACTCATAGCCACCCCTTCTGGGATGAAAATATCCCTACTTTTGCACTCATTTTGTGCTGATTTAAGCGGATTTTTGCTAATGCGAATATCCATACCATTTTTTAGTGCTGCAGCGTAGTTCCCACAAGGATTATTAAGCAAAAAATCGCAAATATAGTGAGTAAAATATATAAATTTAATACCACGCAACTTAGCCAAAACGCTGATAGAATACATAGCATTTGACTGGCTTGAGCCATATGAGATAATGCGATTTGCTAAATTTGAGTTTAAAAAGTAGGCTAATTTCCTAGCTTTATTTCCATTAAATTCTCCGCCTATTAAGTCATCACGCAAAATCCAAAATCTACGCCCCCTAAAACAAATCGGCTCAATTTGCACGATGACTTAAAACCTTATCGATAAAATATTTAGAGTCTTTTAAATCAAATTTAATATTTACTCTAAAGCTTGCCGCTGGGTCTTCAACGCCATCTTTTAATACTATTTGACTATTACTTTTACCAACTGCAATCATATATTTACTTAAATTTGAATCTTTATAGGTTGCATAGGCAAATTTCATAATCTCCAAAGCTCTTTTTTGCGATAAATCAAGATTATGAAGATACCCACCATCGCTATCGGTATGGCATTCAATGGTAATATTGCTAATATTTTCTATAATATCAGGCGATAAAATATAGTCCAAATATACCTTAAATATGCGTCTTAAATCAAATTTCGCATCATCTCTAATAGCTGTAGAATTAATATTAAAAATCTTAGCCGCACTCATACTAACATCGGCACTTTTTAAATCTATTTGTGCCATATTACCAAGTTTATTTTTCAAAGCAAGTGCGATATTTTCTCTAATTTTTGCATAATTTTCTAAATTTTTTCTTGTAGTTTCAATATCTTTTTGAAGTATCTCAATCTCGCTATCTTTTTGCTCAATTTCAATTTTTAAATTACTAATCTCCTCATCTTGACTATCAATTTGTGTGATTAATTCATCATTTTTTAGACTAATTACATCTAGGCTATTATTTATTATCGCAGATGATTTAGATAATTCTGAATTTAAATTATTATAATATTTTTCTATATTTACGCCATCTGGGCTTGATTTTAGCTTAGCAATAAAGCTTTTGATACTATCATGCTTTTTATTTAGCTCTTTATTTGCCGCATTTAAAGAAGCGATATTGTCATTTAAATCCTTTTGTAAATATACTAATTCAGAAGCTAAAATAGAGTACCTAATAACCACTACGCCAACTATAAGCACAAATACAAAAAACAGCCCAGTCATAAGCCCAGCAAAACTAAGCCAAAAGCTTGATTTTTCATCATTTGATATATCGATTTTCATTAATCATTCTTTTCATCAATTGATTTATTATCTACTTCAGCACTCTCATCAATGGATTTTGATAGGCTCTCATAATCTGTTTTTTCTAATTTTTCAAGAGCTATATTTGCCTCATTATCAATCTCTTGAATGCTCTTTTTAAGCTCTTCTACGATGGCTGAGCTATTATCTTTAGTTGAGCTTTCTTCATCAAAAATATATCTAAAAGCCTGCATACCATCTATCATAGCTACTTTAAATCCATCAAGAGCGAGTTGTTGTTTTTCAAGGATATTTATGCTAAATTCCTCTAAAGAACGCTCAAATTTCATAATATTCATACCAAGATCATTTACACTCTTATCAAGTTTAGCTACACGCTCATCGCTAATGCTTTGCAATCTTGTATAGTTTTCACTCCACCTAATTTGCAACTCTTTAATATTATTATTAAATAAATTTAAAACATTAATGATCTCTGCGTGAATTTTAATCATATCTTTTTGATCTCTTTGAGACTTAATAAGCATTCCCATAGTCTGCTTAATATGCTCACTACTTACTTTGACGGCATCTTCTTCTGTTTTAAGTAGTTTAGTAAAATTATCAAATTTTCTCTCTATCACATTATCAAGCTCTTTAAAAAATTCTTGCTTGCTAACATAATCAAATATTACGCCAATCTTCTCAAAACTTCCTAATGTCTCTTGCATATATCTTTGCTGTATCTCTTGATCTGTCCAAAAAAACGCTATTGTAGCATTCTTTTGCCTAGCGATTAATTTTTCAAATCTACTAATACCAAATCTTTCAAAAAATAACCACCAAAGTGTTAAAAATACCCCATAAGCACAAAGATAAAATGAAGCCCCAATACCAGCAAATAGCTTAGTAATCTCACTCTCCAAGCTAAGCATATCAGCCGAGCTAAGAGTAGGCATAGAAATAGCAATACTTAAAAATGTCCCAAAGATACCAAGCATAGGAAAAACCCCAGTTGCTATAGTTGCGAAATTATCATTTCTAACATCTTTTGAATATCTTAGCGAAAACTCATCAAAGCTACCATTTGACTTTCTATCCTTGCCAATTGTAAGAAGGGTTTTTATAATATAATTTTTTAACTCTTTTTTAAAAATATCCTTTTTTTGCTCAAATAAACAGCACCCAAGCTCAGCACTATGTCTAGCAAAGATTAAGGCTATCACAAGCATAATTCCCATTATTATGACAATATCAAATCCTACATTAAGCTTTATCACATCAAAATAACAAAGCAAACAAGCAATATAAACTAAAACTGGTAATAAAACTATCTTAAAATATACAAATTTACTCTGTCTATTTCCACCTTCAGGCAGAGATATTTCACCAAGTTCGCTCTCTTTTTCCATTTAAATTTCCTTTAATTTACACTAAGCTTAACCATCAAAAATAGCTAAGCTTAATGCTATTTAGCCAAAAATTTGGCTAAATAGACTTAGTTTTTATTCATACAATTAAGATTTTCGTAAGCTTCTAAAAGCCTTTTTACCATACTCTCTTCGCCACATCTTAGCCATTTTCTTGGATCATAATACTTCTTATTTGGCTTATCGCTACCTTCAGGATTTCCGATTTGTCCTTGTAGATAACCATGATTTTTAGCCTCATACTCACGCACACCATCCCAAAAAGCCCACTGAGTATCAGTATCTATATTCATCTTAATCACACCATAGCTTACTGCTGCTTTAATATCAGCAAGTTCACTACCGCTACCGCCATGAAATACGAAATTTACTGGCTTATTATCGTTTGTGTTAAATTTAGATTTAATATACTCTTGAGAGTTTTTTAATATTTCTGGTCTAAGCACCACATTACCTGGTTTATAAACTCCATGGACATTACCAAAGCTAGCTGCAATGCTAAATTTATCGCTAATTTCACCAAGGGTTTGATAAGCTAAAGCCACATCTTCTGGCTGAGTGTATAAAAGAGCGTTATCTACATTTGTATTATCCACTCCATCTTCTTCGCCGCCAGTCACGCCAAGCTCAATCTCAAGAGCAATACCAAGATCACTTAGTGTTTTAAGATATTTTTGGCAAGTTGCGATATTCTCCTCTAATGGCTCTTCGCTAAGATCTAGCATATGAGAGCTAAATAGAGGGATACCACAACTTTTTATATTTTCACGACTAGCATCTATAAGAGCGTCAATCCAAGGCAAGAGCTTTCTAGCGGCGTGATCTGTGTGTAAAACCACGGCAACACCATAAGATTTTGCTAGTAAATGGACTTGCTTGGCTCCAGCTATAGCACCTAAAACATCGCCATTAGGGCAAGTCTTACCAGCATAATAGCTCGCACCGCCATTGCTAAATTGGATAATAACAGGCGAATTTGCTATCTTAGCTGCTTCCATTACAGCATTTATAGAGTGGCTTCCTACGACATTAACCGCAGGAATAGCAAAGCCCTCACTCTTGGCATACTCATATAATTTGCTAAGATCATCGCCCCAGACTACGCCAGGTTTTACGATATTTAATACTCCCATATCATACCCCTATTATTTATATTCTACTTTTGCACCCTGTCTTAGCTTATCCATTTTTTCTTGCATTACGGTTTTAAATTGTTCGCTTCTTAGCTGCTCTTCGATATTGTTTTTAACCTTATCATAAGCTACTGTGGTTTTGGCTTTTGAGTCCTCTTTTAAGATTACATGATAGCCAAATTCGCTCTTAACTGGTTTTATAGTGATTGTTCCATTTTTTAAGCCAAACGCAGCCTTGCTAAATGCTGGGACCATTCTTGATTCATCAAACCAGCCTAGCTCGCCGCCATTTGCAGCACTACCTCTATCTATCGATTTGGTTTTAGCTAATTCGCTAAATTTAGCTGTTAAAGCATCTCCTTTTAGCCCTTTTAATTGAGCGATTATATCCTCAGCTTCTTTTTGAGTCTCTACTAGGATATGTTTTGCTTTTGCTTGGGCTGGACTTACAAAGATTGTCTCTTTATTTTTTTCATAAAATGCCTTCACATCGGCATTTGATACTTTGATTTTTTTATACTCATTTTGCGTCCAAACATTTCTTAAGACATTATCTTGGCTAAATTTCAAAGCCTCTTGATACTCTTTTGTTTTATCAGTGCCATCCTTTTTAGCTTGTTCTAGGATTAATTCACCATTAATAGCCATTTCTAATAGCTGTTTTTTCATCTGTTCTGGAATTTTATCAAAATCAGCACCATGTGCACCAAGCAAAGGGGCTAAATCTTTATCACTAATCTCTTTGCCATTTACAGTAGCAAGTACCGCTGCATTTAAACTCACACTAGCTGCTAATATAGGAGCTAGAAATATACCTTTTTTCATCTATTTTCCTTCTGTTAAATTTTAAAGATAAGTTGGGTATTATACAATAAATTTAATTATATGTTATTGAATTTAGATTATATTTTTTATGTTTTGTTATAATTTAAAAATGAGAAGTAAAAGAGATATAAATGAAATTAAGGCTCTATTTTTAGAGCATTTTAATGGTGCTAAGACGGAGCTACATTTTAATAATTTGTATGAGCTTTTAGTAGCTGTAATGCTATCAGCACAATGTACTGATAAGAGAGTAAATTTGATAACTCCAGCACTTTTTAAAGAGTATCCAGATATTAGCTCCTTAGCAAAGGCTAATCTATCAAGCTTAAAGCTACTTATAAATAGCTGTAGCTTTTTTAATAATAAAGCTGAGAATTTAATCAAGATGGCAAATTCAGTTATAAATGATTTTAATGGCGAAATTCCACTTGATGAAAAGAGCTTAGTAAAGCTTGCAGGCGTAGGGCAAAAGACCGCTCATGTGGTATTAATAGAGTATCAAAACGCAAATTTAATGGCGGTTGATACTCATGTATTTCGGGTATCTCACAGACTTGGACTAAGTAGTGCTAAAACTCCACAAGCTACAGAAATAGACCTAGTAAAAGCATTTAAAACCAATCTAAACACTCTCCACCAAGCCATGGTATTACATGGTCGCTACACATGTAAGGCTATAAAGCCAAATTGCGATGGGTGCTTTTTAAAAGAGCTTTGTAAAGCTAAGATATAAGCTCCTCATTCCAAGCTTTGAGCGATTCTGTCATCGCATCTCTTGTAGCTTCCATCATACCAGCTAGACTGAAAAAATAGTATCCGTGCTGCTTGACATACTCAAAAATTTTCTTATCTTTATCATTTTTAGTTCTCTCAGGACGCACCATCAACTCGCCAAATTCCATCTCTTGGTGTAAGCAAAAGTTATTTGTCACATGATAGTATGCCCCATCAAATATCTCATCACTTTTTAAATTATGCTTAAACCTATCAATTCTCTCTTTTAACTCATAAAATTTAGGATAATGCGGCTCCTTACCACGACTAATCTCTCTATTTGCATTCTCTACAGCTTTACTAATCTTTTTAAATAGCTCTTCGCAAAGCTTTTGCTTTTCTATACCGTATTTGATAAAGCTCTCTACTAGCTCTTTTTGCGATTTTACCTTAGATTTGGCTACTTCTATGCCAACTGGCTTAGGTCTTATAACGCTTTTTGTGGTATTTTCAGCTAAAATTTCATCTACTAACTCACTAAAAGGCTTTTCTATCATTCCGTGAATTCTAGCTCCGCCTTCTGTGGCGTTATATACTTTTACCTTATAATCATGATGAACTGGCTCCATCATAGACTCAAAATACCCACGAAAGTAATTCCAAACATCAGTGCTTTTAACCTCGCCAACTCCGCCATATGCGATAGCCGTTTGCGGTCTTTGCCTAGCATTTGGGTTTATTGTTATGGTGCCATCTTCTTTTATGTAGTTTTCAAACATATTCCCCTTAGCATGGCTAGCTCCATCTTTGCCAAAGGCAAGGTCTTGACCGATAAATATAATTCTTTCGCATTTAAGTCTAAGAGCCATATCAAAAGCAAAATGTGCCGAGCTAGGACCTCTAGACATAAATGGGATATCATCTTTTAATAAAAATTCAAATCTAATTGGCCTATGAGCGTAAGTGCGATTTCGCCCTTCTAAATTTTTGCTAGTTTGGGGATGAGTTAGAGATGCTGCCATAAATACTATATCATTATCAAATTCGCTTGGCTGGCTTTGGAAAAACTCGCTAGTCTTCTCTACTCTCTCCATAGTAGCGACAAAATCAGGCTTAATACCATTTATCTTAAGCACATGATATGAAGCATCTGGAATTAAAATTAATGCGTGTGGTGCGACCTTTCTTAAAAGCTCAATCTGCTTATTTAAACTAGGGCCAGTAGATGCGATGATGGCGGTTTTGTTTTTGCTAATATTAAGATCAATTATATCTTTTAGTTGTAAGCTACTATATACATTTGGTAAATTATATATAACATGTTTGATCCCTAGTAGATTATCATATGCGTCATTGCCAGCATTTAGAATAATTTTAGACGATAATTCTATAATTTTTTGATTTATTCTTTTGGCTATATCGCCATAATTTTTCGCATAGTAATCGCTATATATGTGAAAATCATAATTTCTAATATTAGCTATCACTGCTTCATAATTACAAATAAGCTCTATCTGCCCATCCCTAAAATAGCTTGGATGAACTATTATAAATCTTTCGTGGAAAATATCAGCACCAAAATCACATAGATTAAATGCAATATATATAATCTCAATCTCTGGCTCAAATACTATAATCTTCTCGTGAGTTTGATTTTGTAATAATTTAGTATAAAAATTACCATTGCCAAGACCAAAGAAAAATAGCGAAGGATATAGTGCGTATTTATCTTTAAATTCATCTAGCATTGACTTTGTATGCTCAGCTGGAGAGTGGGCGTAGATAGGCTCTTTAAGCTCTGTATTTATGATATTTATATCCAAATTTGTCTTACCTGCAAAGACATCAAATTTGCTATTGGTTTGCAAATTATAAATAGCCTTAGCTAATCTAAAATTTATAGCACTTAAAGCTACAATATTTTTCATAAAATTTGATGGAGCTCCTTCAGTTTTAAATTTTGCCTCAAGCTCCTTTTGAAACTCCCTAAATTCCGCCGCTTCAATATCTTTATCATAATCTTGCATTATATATCCTTTATGCTTTTTACTATTATACTAAATTTTATCTTAAGTATTACAACTATTTTAATTTAAGAAAAGTCAAATTTAAAAAGTTATTCACGGCTTTTTCACGGCGTGAAAATATGGTTAAAATACCTTAAATACGCACTTTAAGCTTAAAAAAATAAGAAATTTAATTTATATTATTTTAAGCATATTTATGAATTTATATAAATATGTGAATAAACCAATTAATCTATCCTTCAAATGTTGATATTTCCACTGGGTGATTGTGCGATTTCTCCACAAAACGAGTATAAGGCGATTGAAATACCAGCTCTATAGTGCCAGTAGGTCCATTTCTATTTTTACCAATTATTATCTCTGCACTCTCTTCAGTTTTATTTCTGCTAAATTGCGGTCTATACTCCTTGCCTTCTAGCTTTGCTTTTTGCTCTTTTTCACGCTCTTCTTGCTCTAAATAGACATCATTTCTATAGACAAAAAGTATAGTATCAGCGTCTTGCTCAATCGCTCCAGACTCCCTTAAATCGCTTAGCATTGGTCGTTTATTGGCTCTTGATTCTAAGCTTCTATTAAGCTGCGAAAGTGCCACAACAGGCAAATTTAACTCCCTAGCTAATAGCTTTAATCCGCGTGAAATCTCTGCGATTTGTAGGTGCCTATCACTATAGGCTGATGAGTTGGTCATCAAACCGATATAATCAATCACGCATAATTTAATCTCTGGATGTGAGCTTTTTAGCTTTCTCATTTGAGTTCTGACTTGATGTATTGTAGCGTTGCCGCTATCATAGACAAATAGCTTTTTTTGGCTCATCATTTCACAAGCGTTATTGAGCTTTTCTATCTCATCATTATCCATATCAGAAGTCATGATATTTTGTAAATTTACTGATGTTTTCGCACTTAGCATCCTTAGCATTAATTGAGTAGCTGGCATCTCTAAAGAGAAAAATACAACACCTAAATTTTGATCTAATACCTTTTGGACTACATTTAGCACAAATGCCGTTTTCCCCATACCAGGACGAGCTGCGATAACTATAAGGTCTCCATTTTTAAACCCTTTTGTCTTCTCATTTAATCCTCTAAATCCAGTATCAATCCCCACTACTTCGTGATCTTTGGCTAGTTTTTGCTTACTTAACTCAGTGATTAGCTCAGTAATAATCTCTTTAGCATTTTTAATAACCCCATTACCAGCCCCATCTACAAGTGAGTATATCTCGCTACTAATCTCATCTACCATATCCCTTCCAGGCTTATTCTCACTCACCTTAGCAGGGATTTGGTTTGCTACTTTGACAAGGGCTCTTTTAATAGCAAATTCTCTAAGCTCTGTGGCATATTTTTTAATATCCAAGATTGAATTTGTAGTTAAAACGGCATTAAAAATCTCTTCATCAAATTTAGCCCCCAAATGCTTTTTGACAAAAGCCATATCCACTGGGTCATCGCTGTTTAAACAGCTTTGCATAGCTGCAAATATATCCTCATGCCCTTTAAGATAGAAATCTTTTGGGGTGATGATATCATAAATTTCTCCTAGATTATCTTGCTCAAATAAGATCGCACTTAATATTGAGCGTTCCATATCTAGATCATATAAATTTGAGCTTACATTATCCATTTCTAACCTTTAGCTCATCATCTATCTCTTGTAAAAATCTATCTACTAATTGCGACTCAGGCAATCTAGCCACCACCTCTCCATGACGCATTATCAGCCCATTTCCCTTACCAAAAGCAATAGCCACATCAGCCCCCTTAGCCTCTCCAATAGCATTTACTATACAACCCATCACGCTTATATTTAGCGGTGCTGTTATGTGGGCAGTTTTTTCTTCTACTATCTTTATAGCACTTACTAAATCACTTTGGAGCCTACCGCAAGTAGGACATGAGATGATATTTAATCCGCTTCTTTGAACTCCGCTATCTTGGAGTATCGCCTTAGCTACTTTTATCTCCTCTTCAAGCTCTCCAGTAATGCTAACTCTCATAGTATCGCCAATCCCCTCCATCAAAAGCCCACCAAGTGCGATGGCTGATTTTATCGTAGCGTGAAATACTGTCCCAGCCTCAGTAACCCCTAGATGAAATGGATAATCCACCATAGGGCGAAGGCTTCTATAAGCTGCCATTGTATTTGCCGTATCGCTGCTTTTTAGGCTCACAGCAATATCTCTAAAGTCAAAATCCTCTAAAAGCTTAATATTATACAAAGCACTTTGTACCATCGCCTCAACGCTTCTACCATATTTTTGCTCAAACTGCTCTTCTAAACTACCACTATTTACACCAATTCTTATTGGTAAATTTCGCTCTTTGCATGCATTTACCACTTTTTTTATCTTCTCTTTACCGCCGATATTACCAGGATTTATCCTAATAGCATCTACAAATTCAGCCACAGCCAAAGCATATAGATGATTAAAGTGAATATCAGCCACAATTGGCAATGGGCTAGATTTTTTAACCTCTCTAAGGCCTTCTATATCATCTTTATTAAACACAGCACACCGCACTATATCACACCCAGCAAAATATAGCCTATTAATCTGCTCTAAGGTCTCTTTGACATCTCTTGTTTTAGAAAATGTCATCGACTGCACGCTTATTGGTGCGTTACCGCCTATTTTTACACTACCTACTTGAATTTGTCTTGTTTTATATCTTTTCATTGTATCTACTCAAATTAATTTCAAATCAGTAAGTCTAGCTAAAATTTGATAAAAATATTGTAAAAGTTAATAAATAAAGTAGTTTTAAAGTTGGATTTAAAATTTTTAAATATAATTTATCAGTTTCATTGTAATTTTTCTAAATTCAAGGTAAAAATATGCGAAAAATTTTAACCCAAATTCTTATATTCACAGCCTTATATATGATGGTTTTTGCCATTATGAGAGCAGTTATGCTAAGTAGCATAATAGTGCCAAATAATAGCAATTGGGGGGGGGTATTTCTATATGGGCTTGGGCATGATATACGGACATTTAGTGCGATATTTTTACCTCTTTTTTTATGTGGATTTCTTAGTTATTTTAGTGGGTTTATCAAATTAAATTTATCCAAAGCTTATCAAATTTTATCTAGCATTTATCTAGCCATTATCTCATTTATCGTAGCTATTTTTGCATTTATCAACTTCTACTATTATCAAATTTATCAAAACAAGATTGATATATTTATATTTGGGCTTAAAGATGATGATACGACTGCTTTATTATCTATTATTTGGAGTGATTATCCAGTGATTTTAATCCTAATAATTGCGTTAATATTCACTATTTTTTGCGTATGGATAAATGCTAAAATTTTAAAAATTAAATTTAAAAAAACCAATCAACCGCTTTGGGTATTAATAATTTGTAATCTTATCTTGCTTTATGCTTATTCCATCGCACTTCGTGGGCACCCTACCTACAACGCGCTTCGTGCCTCCACATATCAATTTAGCTCTTTTAAACCATTTAATGAGATCTCTACTAATCCCATTATGGCACTATCTTGGGCGATTAAAGAGTATAAAAATCAAGCCCACTTCCCACCTGTAAAAATGAGTAGAATTAAAGAACTTGAAGAGATTTTATTTCCGATATTTAGCACAACATCACCAAACGCAAATCACGCCAAAACCCACATACATTTCAATCTTATGGAGAGCTTTGGGCTTGGATTATTACAAGAAGATGAGCGATTAGAAAAGGAGCTTTTAGGCTCACTATATAGCCATTTTCAAAGCGATTTTGTATTTAGGCGTTTTTTACCATCAACTAGTGGGACTATAGATAGCTTAAATCGCATACTATTTCAAAGTCCTATAATCAACCTTACAAGTAGCAAATTTCAAAAGACAAAGCTACCATTTACCGCCATTGATACATATAAAAAAGCTGGTTATAAGGTGGTATTTGCTTATGCTGGAAATGCTGCTTGGTATAATATCAACTACTTCTTAAAAGCTCAAGGCGTAGATGAAATAATAGATGAAACTATACTTATAAGCCAATATCCAAACGCCAAATCATCAAAGCACCCATATGGGATAAAAGATGAGTATATGTATAATAAAATATTTGAGATATTTAATAACGCCACAACACCAACAATAGTCATCTCACTAGGGATATCAAACCATCCGCCATACTTACATAAGGGGCAAAATGAGCTAAATTTGGATCTAAATAGCTCTGAGATTAATCGCTATGCTACTGATTATAAGGCACTATTAAATGCCTATAGCTACGCTAATAACTCTTTTGGAGAGTATATAAATAGAGTTAAAAATAGTAAATTTAAAGATAATATAATAATAGCAGCCACCGGCGACCACCCTAATAGAGAGTATAAATTTGATTATAAAACTGAGATAGCTTTTGGGCATAGTGTGCCGTTTTATCTATATATTCCACGAAATTTACAACACAATATCTACTACGATAAATATAGAATTGGCTCACACAAAGATATATTTCCAACCCTATACAACCTTAGCTTAAATAAGACTAAATACCTAAGTATGGGTGGTAAAAATATGCTATCTAAGCCAAGTGATGATAGATTAGAATTTGCTATGCATATAAATGTATGGGCTAATAAAGATGGAATATACCCAAACTCAAGTCCCAATGGGTATAAATTTCAAAATTATACAACATTAAAAAATAGCGACGAATTATTTAACTTAAGCGATGATAAGGCTGAATTTCATAAACTTTATGAAGAGTTTAGCTACAGTGTATTAGCTCTAAGGCTTGGATTATCTGTAGAGTAAAGTCCGCTAAAAGCGGACTTTGTGATTAATTTTCTAATTTATAATTATCAATTAGATTGAAATTTAAATATTTATAAATTTCATCTTCTTTACCGGCAAGTTTTGCAGGGACAATTTTCATATACTCTTCTACACTTGGTAATCTTCCTAGCATAGCACATACTGCAGCTAGCTCAGCAGAGCCTAGATAAACTTGAGCGCCCATACCCATACGATTATCAAAGTTTCTTGTAGAGGTTGAGAATACTATAGCATTATCAGCCACCCTAGCTTGGTTACCCATACATAGTGAGCATCCTGGTACCTCTGTCCTAGCACCAGCAGCACCAAATAGTGAGTATCTACCCTCGGCTCTTAATTGAGCTTCATCCATCTTAGTAGGTGGGACAACCCATAATCTAGTAGGCACTTGACCTTCACCTTTTAAGACTTCACTTAAAGCTCTATAGTGGCCGATATTTGTCATACAGCTACCTACGAATACCTCATCTATATTTTTAGGGCGTTTTGGATCGTTTAAAATTTCACTTAAAGTTGCCACATCATCTGGGTCATTTGGACAAGCCAAAATCGGCTCAGTTATCTCATTCATATCTATTTCGATAATAGTGTGATATTTTGCATTTTTATCAGCTTCTAAAAGAGTAGGATTTTCTAGCCATTTTTTCATCTTATCACGACGACGAGCTAGAGTCTTATCGCTACCATATCCAGCTTCTATCATAGCATCAATTAACGCTATATTTGATTTTAAATACTCAATTACCGGCTCTTTATTTAGAGCGATAGCACATGCTGCGGCACTTCTTTCAGCACTTGCGTCGCTTAGTTCAAATGCTTGTTCTACTTTAAGATCTGGCAAACCTTCAATCTCAAGCACCTTACCAGCAAATACATTTACTTTGCCCTTTTTCTCTACTGTTAAAAGACCTTTTTTAATAGCGTAATATGGAATCGCATTTACAAGGTCTCTTAGAGTTATACCAGGTTGCATTTTACCTGTAAATCTTACTAAAACTGACTCAGGCATATTTAGTGGCATTGAGCCTAAAACCGCCGCAAACGCAACCAAACCACTACCAGCAGGGAAGCTTATACCAATTGGAAAACGAGTATGAGAGTCACCACCAGTTCCTACGCTATCTGGTAAAACCATTCTATTTAACCATGAGTGGATAACACCATCACCTGGCTTTAAACTCACACCACCACGACTAATCATAAAATCTGGCAATGTCTTATGCATTAGAGCATCTGTTGGTTTTGGATAGGCTGCTGTATGACAGAAGCTTTGTAAAACAAAATCAGCTGAAAATCCAAGACTTGCAAGCTCTTTAATCTCATCTCTTGTCATTGGTCCAGTTGTATCTTGGCTACCTACAGTTAGCGTGATAGGCTCTACATACATGCCAGGACGAACACCATCTACACCACATGCACGGCCAACCATTTTTTGTGCTAGAGTATAGCCTACACTATCATCACTTGCTGGTTGTGCTGGTTTAGTAAATATATCTTCACTGCCTAAATTCAGCTCTGCCCTAGCCTTAGCACACAAGCTTCTAGCTATGATTAGCGGGATTCTGCCACCTGCTTTTACCTCATCTTTTAGTGTATTTGGCTCGAGTTTGAAATTTTTTATCACTTCTCCATCTTTTACTATTTCGCCTTTGTGTGGATAAATTTCAATTTCATCGCCAGTTTCTAAACCATCTACATTTACTATAATTGGTAACGCACCGCTATCTTCGGCTGTATTAAAAAATATCGGAGCAATTATACTACCTAGGATTACACCACCTGTTTTTTTATTTGGAATTCCAGGAATATCACGACCTATATGCCACTGAATAGAGTTGATACCACTTTTTCTTGAGCTACCTGTTCCTACTACATCGCCTACATAAACAACTTCACGACCGCTTTTTTTAAGCTCAGCAATTTTTTCTAAGCTACCTGGTTGGCGTTTCATTAGCATAGCATTTGCATGTAGTGGTATATCTGAACGGCTAAATGCCTCACTAGCTGGACTTAAGTCATCAGTATTTGTCTCGCCTGGGACTTTAAATACTATAGCTTCAATCTTTTGAGGAATATCAGCTCTAGATTTAAACCACTCAGCATTTGCCCAACTTTTGATAACTTCAGCAGCGAATTTATTACCATCTTTAGCAAGAAGAGCCACATCACTAAAGTAATCATGAACAAAAATTGTATTTTTTAGCACTTCAGCTGCAGCACTTGCCACGCTCTCATCGCTACTTCTTAAACTAGCTACAAGCACGATTACGCTATATCCGCCAAGCATTGGCTCAAGCATTTTTACAGCATCAGTTTTGCTAATTAAACTACAAGTTAAGCCGTGGTTAATAATCTCATTTAAAAACTCAGCTTTAACCTTTGCTGCCTCATCAACCCCTGGATTTACGCGGTTTGCTAGTAAATCTACAAGCTCAGCACTTGGAGATGTCTTTAATAATTCACACACCTCTTGAGTCTGCTCTTTGCTAAGTGGAAGTGGTGGAATACCAAGTTTTGCGCGTTCTGCTTTAGCACTATTGTATTGTTCAAAAAAGCCCATTTATATCCTTTAAAAAAAATTTTCAATAATTCTACCAAAAAAATTAAAAATTTAGTAGTAAAAAATAACTTAGATTTTATCTTTTAGTATATTTTAAATTTTCTATATATCTAAATTTTAAATTAGAATAAATAATAACTGCCAAATTCATAATAAATTTAGCAGTCAAAAATGGATTAAATGCGTGAGCGAAGTCCAATATTTTTATACTGCTCGATCTCGCTAACATAATCAAAATATAGTTTATCAAGCTCATTTGTCATATATGAGATTAGCTTTGCGTCAGATTTTTTATGACTAGCTACAAGGGAGATGAATTTAAGATACGCAATCGCATTAGATGGTACGCGACCACCAGTTTTAGGCGGAAAAGGGAATTTCTGGATAAAATATAGCACCGCCTTAGCCACCTCTTCTTTGCTTGATTTTTTATCTGAGACTATTATTATAAGATCCTCTAAAGTAATCTTAGTATCGCTACTGCTTTGAGTTGTGGTAGTTTTTAGAATTTGCTTTTCTTTTTTTAAAGATTTAATGACAACCACGCCAACAATACCCAAAACGATGGCTACAACGACCATCGCAATGAATACAAAACTCTCATTAAATATAATACTCCCGTTCAACATAACCTCCTAAATAGCCTATAATCTAGTGCTATATTTTCTATTACGATAAGCAAGTAAGCTTATAATAATCATCACAAGCACACCGATCCAGACGAAATTTGGCACAGGCACAGCATCTCCTGCTGCATAGCTATGCATTCCAACTAAATAAAAATTTACCCCAAAATATGTCATTATAATCGCACTATAAGCAAACATAGAAGCCACTGCAAATGCGTATTGCGAATTTAATTTTGGTATAAATCTCATATGAACCACAGCAGCATAGACTAAGATACTAACTAAAGCCCAAGTCTCCTTGCTATCCCAGCCCCAGTATCTTCCCCAGCTCTCATTCGCCCAAACGCCACCTAAGAAGTTACCCACAACAAGCAAGCTAAGACCTAAAATCATCGCCATTTCATTAATTCTAGTAGCTTCGACTATATTTCTTGTTAGCTCTTTATTTTCACTCTTACCTTGAATGGCAAATAGAATTAAAGTAAATAGTCCAAGAAGTGAGCAAAGCCCTAAAAATCCATAACTAGCCGTAATTACACTTACATGAATTGTAAGCCAATAGCTCTTTAGCACTGGAACTAAATTTGTAATTTGCGGATCAAGCCAACTAAGATGTGCTACAAATAGAGTTACCCCAGCTAAAATCGATGTCAAAGCTAGCGATATAGCCGAACTCCTAGCAAACATTGTCCCGCTAAATGCTAGACACCAAGCTATAAATACCAAGCTTTCATACCCATCGCTCCAAGGCGCATGCCCTGCGATATACCATCTAAGCCCCATACCAATAGTATGAGCTATAAAGGCTAAGATATTAACCCAATATGCGATTTTAAAAATTAAATTTATCCTAATTTTAGGTCGTAGCATTTTTATAAATACCACTGCTAAAAGCACAAAACCAGCTAAGAGATAGACTGGGGTTAGATTTTGAAATATCTTATATTTATTAAATATTAATTCTAAATTTACTCTATTGCTATCTAGCATTACAGACGCACCATATTTAGCTTGATAATCTTTAATCGTCTCTATGGCTTCATCAGCCTTACTCCAATCATTACTCTCTTGAGCCTCAAGCACAGAAGTAAAATATCTTTGTAGCATTATAGCTACATTTGAAGCCTCCTCGCCGCTAAGCTCCATAAGTGCTCCGCCAGGGCTTAGCCAGGTGTTATTATAATCATCTTGCTTAGGTATCACTCTAAACATCTCACCTATAAATACCATATAAAGTATATTTAATTTCTCATCAGCCTTGATAACATCTTTATCAAAAAGCCCTCTTGTAGCTGGAGATTTACGGTTAGCAAGCTCTGTGTATTTGATTAGTTTATACTCGATTTGACCATCTTGATTAGGGCCAAAAAAGTCATCAAAACTAGCATATTTTTGGCTTTTTGAAATTCCTAAAATATTCTTTAGTTCATCATCGCTAATTTTGATAATTGGCACTGAACGCCAACTCTCTGAATTTGCCATCATCGATAAAAATACGGCATTAGCACTCATTGATTGAAATTTATCACTGCGATAAATTTTATTTAAAATCTCATGTGCCATAGTATCAAACGGCTTCATTCTACCATCTGAGCCTTGGATTATTAGGGTTGATACATTATCTATATGGCTTTGCGGAATTTGCGGAATTGAAAAAGCATAGCCCTTACTCGCACCAAAAATAGCCATACCAGCTACCAAAATAGCACAAGCTGCTTTGGTATTAGCGTCATTTACAGCCTTAGCAAGTTTTCTAAATCTAGAATTAGGATTAAAAACATTTAGTAAAAGCCCTAAAGTTAGTAAGAAATATCCAAAATATGTAGGCCATTTGCCAGGGTCGCTATTAACTGATAAGACCGTGCCGCCCTCATCTGAATCATAGCTACTTTGGAAAAATCTATAACCTTTATAATCAAGAACATTATTCATATAAATTCTATAATCCATCTTAAATTCTCCATCTTCTACAACTACATCACTACTATAACTCATTGGCGAATTTGAGCCTGGGTATCTAGCCAAATCAAAATCCTTTAAATAGATACTAAATGGCAAGGTTATAGCCATAGGAGACCAAGCTACATAGAATTTTTGCCCTCCTACTTCCACAGCTTCAGGGGGATAGTTGCTTAGTATGGCTACATCTTTGCTATCATTATTATAGCTTAGTGTAGCTACTATACTATCAGCTCCAACTACATTTTTATCAGCTTGTTTTACTCCTTTTATAGCACTTATTTTCATAGTTCTAGGTGCGAAATTCACTCCACCAATGCTATATAATCTAAGCCCAGCAAATTCCACCTCTTTATCCTTTGGCAACTCGCCCTTACTCATATCGCTCATTACCATATAGCTTATATCTTGATTTGTTTTGATATAAAATTTACTATCTTTTATATAAATTTGAATATATTTAGACTTTGTAGGCTCAGCACCAAAGCTAAAACTCATATCTCCAACTTCAAATTTATCCCCAAGCTTCATAGTAACTGACTCGCTATTGCTCTCATCAGAAAATAGTAGCTCCAAAACCGCTTCGCCATTTGGGCTATCGATCCAAGCTGGAGTAGCATTTGGGATAAAATCTTTATATTTTAAAGTGGCTAATTTATCATAAATATTTAGCCTTAGATTAAAATCATTCCCAATAGTGCTAGATATATATTTTGGCTCAGAGACTGTATAGGTATTATTGCCATCACTTGAGATCATTTGGATATAGCTTTGCATTGTGCTTATCTCGTTGCTTCTATCATTCTCACGGATATTCATATGACCTTCAAAGCCAAAATATCTAGTAATCCCAGCACCAACTAAGATAAATAAAAAGCTTAAATGAAAGATTAAAGCAGGGAGCTTTTTAAGGTTAAAAAGTCTATATTCATAGATATTATAGACTAAATTTACTCCTAAAATCAGCTGAATTAGTGCAAACCATCCAGCACCATAGACCAAAGCCCAAGCAGTTTGTGTATTATAAACGCTCTCAATAATGGTAGCAGCACCACTAGCAAAAGCGAAAATTAAGAAAAACACAATAGCTGAGCCCATGCTAAAAAATAATTTATGAATAATACCCATAAACAGCCTTGTAGTAAAATTTAGAGTGCGATTATATTAAATATAAATAAACATTTTTAAAATAAATATTATCTTAAATTTAAGTTATATAACTACTCAAATTTGAGCTGCTATTTTCTCAGCTTTGATTAAAAGCTCCTTTGCTCCTTTATTTATAAATTTATCTGCTAAAATCTCCCCTGCTACCTTATAATCGCTCTTATTAAACACCACTTCATCTTTTAAAATATCCTTGCCATCTGGAGTGCCTAAAATAGCTCTAATAGTGATTTTATCTCCATCTAATTTAGCATTAATCCCAATTGGAGCTTGACATCCACCATTTAGCTTATGCACAAATGCCCTCTCAATAGTCGTCTCTATCGCGCTCTTTTCATCATTTAAAAACTCAATAGCCTCCAAAATATCACCCCTATCTACAGCCTCAATACCCAAAGCACCCTGCCCCATCGCTGCTATAGTATCAAGCCTAGATATATACTCAACCTCTTTAAAAAGCTCAAGGCGATTAATCCCAGCCATAGCTAACACAATAGCATCAAATTCCCCAGCCTTAAGCTTAGAAATTCTAGAATTTACATTACCCCTAAGTGAAATTATATCTAGATCTGGTCTAAGGGCTAGAAGTTGCATTCGCCTACGCAATGATGTAGTCCCAACTCTTGCGTTAGCTGAAAGCTCATCAAAGCTTTTAAATTTCATACTTAGTATCGCATCACTGACATCTTCTCTACTGCAAACACAAGCTAGTTTCAAGCCATCTGGGAAGGTTGTCGGCACATCTTTTAAGCTATGCACAGCAATATCTGCTCTCCCTTCTAGCATGGCATTTTCAAGCTCTTTAGTAAATAGCCCCTTGCCACCAATCTTAGCAAGTGGAGTATCTAAGATCACATCTCCTTTGGTTTTCATCGTGATAATCTCAACGCTATGACCACGAGCTAGTAAAAGATCTCTAATATGATATGTCTGCCAAAGTGCTAAGGCACTATTTCTACTTGCGATTCTTATATTCATCATCTCTCCTCTATAATCTCTACATCTATTATCTCATCATCGCTATATTGGCGACTTTGACTGGATTTGGTAGTTTTAAATTTAAACTTCCAAAACATAGCAATTATAATCAAAATAATACCAAAAATATCGCTTATCACTCCAGGAATTATCAGGGCAAATCCACCAACTGCTATCCCTAAACTACCAAAAATATCTTTGATATTAAAGTAATTTATGCTATTAAATAAATTTGAAAATCCATAGTTTAATATCAAAATTACACCGATAATAGCACTTAAAAAAATCTCAGCAAAAAAGCTTAAAAATCCAAATTCTAATATATATAAAACAACCATAACTATCTCTAAAAAGATATATGGAAGTAGTGAAATTCTAATCATATAAGCTCTTTTAATCTAGCTAAAATATCGCTACTTGCGACCTTTTCTTTTATTAGACCATCACGGATTATTAGCTCAACTTCGCCATTTACAAGCCCCTTACCTACAACTACACCAAATGGATTTCCAATCAGCTCAAAATCAGCCATCTTAACCCCAAATCTCTCATCTCTATCATCTAAAAGCACATCTATTTTAGCATTTTCAAGCCAATTTTCAAGCTCTAGGGCAAATTTAGCTTGAGCTTCATCTTTGAAATTTGATACTATGATATGAACGATAAATGGAGCGCACTCTTTTTTCCAAATACACCCCCTATCATCATAGCTAGACTCTATAACCACAGCTTCTAATCTACTTACACCAATGCCATAGCAACCCATTATAAACGGCTTTGATTTGCCATTTTCATCTAAAAATGTAGCATTCATAGCAGCTGAATACCTATCCCCTAGCTGAAATATATGGCCAACTTCAATCCCTTTAGTCAAGCTAAGCCTTCCCCCATCAATAGCCATATCTCCATCTTTAACTGCAACTAAATCTTTAAATCTACTTCTATTAAAATTTATAATACTCACACCAATTGCGTGATAATCCTTCTCATTTGCGCCGCAAATCATCTCATATTCGCCA
Organism: Campylobacter sp. RM19073; assembly: GCF_024723495.1. Taxonomy (NCBI): domain Bacteria; kingdom Pseudomonadati; phylum Campylobacterota; class Epsilonproteobacteria; order Campylobacterales; family Campylobacteraceae; genus Campylobacter; species Campylobacter sp. RM19073. The sequence goes on from NZ_JANQCT010000013.1 coordinate 31,033, forward strand.
TCAAGCTCATTATCGATATAGAAATTCACCCCTTCAGGTAGCCCAATTGGCCCACAATATCCAGCCACCAATCCAGCCTCTTTAATATCCTTCTCATCAGCTTCCATTAGCTCCAAAGCCCCACAAGCATTCAAAGCCTTAGTCTCTTGAAGTTCATCATCACCACGCAAGAAAAATATCACAACTTCGCTTCTATCTTCATATATGGCTTTTTTGATAACAGCCTTAATAGTGTAGAATGGATCAACCTTAAAAAACTCGCTCACCTTTGCTATAGTAGAGCAATCTGGGGTATGAAATTTAAGCATTCCATTGCTCTTAGGGCGTTCAGACTCGCAAGTTCGCTTAGCTCTTTTAGCCGCTTCTACATTAGCTGCGTAATCTGAGCTATCGCTTATTAATATATCATCTTCGCCATTATCAGCCAATACCATAAATTCCTTACTTCCACTACCGCCAATGGCTCCGCTATCAGCTTCAACGCATCTGAAATTTAGCCCAAGTCTAGTAAAAATCTTACTATATGTCTCTTGCATCAAATCAAACTCACGCTTTAAATCCTCATAGCTTGAGTGAAAGCTATAGCTATCTTTCATTATAAACTCACGACATCTTAAAAGACCAAATCTAGGTCTAGCCTCATCTCTAAATTTTAATCCAATTTGATATAAATTCAAAGGCAGTTGCTTATAGCTACTAACTCTTCCACGCACCATATCCACCACGCTCTCTTCATGAGTTGGCCCTAATATAAAGTCATTACCCTTTCTATCATTTAATCTTAAAAGCTCGCTTCCAAATTTAAAAAATCTCCCACTTTGCTTCCATAGCTCACTAGGGACTACAAAGCTCATAGATACTTCATTTGCCCCAGCTCTATCCATCTCATCTCTTACTATATTTTCAATCTTTCTTAGCACCCTTTTTCCAAGTGGCAAGAAGTTATAAAGCCCACTTCCAATTTGTTGGATAAATCCAGCCCTAAGTAAAAACTGATGGCTAGGCAAGGTTGCGTCTTTTGGAGCTTCTTTTAGTGTTGGGATATATAATTTACTAAATTTCATCTACTATTCCTTCTGTTTTATCGATTTTAATATCAAATAGATACTCAAGCACTTCAAGCACATCATCGCTATTTTTATCTTTTAATCTAATAGTTGGAGTGTGTAAAAATGCTTTAAAAACTTGATGAACGAGCTTTCTAGCCTCACTCTCATCGCAGTATTTAATATAGCCTTTTTTAATAGCTTTTTCTATCTCACGCTCAGCTATGCTCTTAGCTTTAAATCTAAGCGCTTTTATAGCTGGAGTGCTATTTTGCGATGAACGCCATTTGAAAAATTCGCTAGTCATCGCACCTACAATCGCATATGCCGTGCTAGCTTGCTCCTCTCTTAGCATTATATTGCTTTTTACTATACTTTCTAAATCATCAACAGCATAAACTAAGATATTATCTTTATAGCTTAAATTAATATCTCTTGGCACTGCAATATCAAAGAAATATCTATTAAATTCAACAGGCTCTATAAGCTCATCAGTTATTATAGGCTCACTAGATCCAGTAGCACTAAATATTAGCTGGTATCTATTTATAAGCTCTTTTAATCTACTAAATTCAGCCACACTAGCAAGATCGCCTAGCTCACTGGCTAAATTTCTAGCCCTATTTATATCCCTATTTACTATGATTACATTAACCTTAGAGCTTATAAGGTGCTTACACGCTAAAGCGCTCATCTGACCAGCACCTACTACCACAGCACTCATTCCACCTAGATTTCCATATATCTCCTTAGCTTTTGCTACAGCTACACTTGAGACTGATACTGGATTTTTGCTAATTGTAGTAGCAGATCTAACCTTAGAAGCACACTTAGCACCAAAGTGAATAGCATAGCTGATATTATCGCCACAATTGCCATTATCATAAGCAAATTTAAATGCCTCTTTTAACTGACCTGCTATTTGCGTCTCGCCAATGACAAGGCTATCAAGTGAGCTAGCCACAGCAAATAGATGGTGGATAGCCCCATCATTTTCATAAATATCAGCCCTAAGCTCTAAGGCCTCATATGGCACTAAAGTTAAGATAGATATAGAGTTTAAAATATGCTTAATAGATCCATTTATATCAGCCACATACGCAAAAACCTCAACCCTATTACAGGTGCTAAGCACCATAGATTCAATGATATTCTCATTAGCGCTTAATAATCTTAATATCTCTTTTTTTCTACTATCATCGCTAAAAGATAGCTTCTCTCTGATACTAATATCTGTATTTTTATGCGTAAAGCTAATGCTTATATAATACATTAAAACTCCCTATCTATCATGCTTGAAACTATCTCTTGTAGGCTATGATTACTCACTGCTGATATAGCTTTATTACCAAGCTCTTTGGCAAATATTTTAGATTTTTTAACAATATCAAACTCATCAAATTTATCCTTAATCCACTTAGTTTGAGTATTATCTAGCTCTTTATTCCAAAGGCTTTTTAATATCTCTTTATCATCTATATTTAAAGCATTGTATAAAAGAATATATGGAAGAGTTGTCTTGCCCTCTTTATAATCATTAAAGGCTGGTTTGCCAAGCCTATTCTCATCAGAGATAATATCTAAAATATCATCAACTATTTGAAATGCTAAACCCAAATTCTTGCCATACACAGCGTAGGCTTCATCATCTAATTTAGCTAGTATGGCCGCACTTCTTGCTGCAGCTTCTATCAAAACCGCAGTCTTTAGCTCAATCATTTTTAAATACTCATCTAAATTTGGATTAAATCTAGAGCCTAGATCCACATCCATCATCTCGCCAATGCTTAGATCCAAAACGGCTTTAGATATGATTTTAGCAATTTGCGGATCTAAATTTACAATCTCATAAAAGCCTTTAGAGTATAAAATATCGCCTAGCATTATTGAATTCTTAGAGCCAAAAAGTGCGTTAATGCTAGGTTTGCCACGTCTAATAGTAGAGTCATCTATCACATCATCATGTAATAAACTAGCTAGATGGATAAGCTCTATTACCGCACAAAGCCTAAGCGAAATTTCATTTTCACCAGCTATTTTTAGTATCAATTTGCTTCGTAATTTCTTGCCACTACTAATATTTTTAAACATATCAAGTGCTTTTTCATAGCCACACTCTTTGACAAATTCATACAAAATCTTATCAACCATACAACTTCCTTATCTATCTGGTATATACTCTATCTCTACTCTAGAGGCCTTATCCATTATATATGCATCAAAGACCACCGTGCCATCATAACCTCTATACTCTCTAAAATTTAAATATAGATCCACGCTATCATTAAGCGGATTTTTAATAAAAGCAAGAATAGGTTGATGATACATCTCTAGCCCCCTTCTAAGGCTAAGCACTATCTGGCGTGGATAGTTTCTAAATTTATTATGAACGACCAAATTTGTATTATCATAAAGCGTCCATGAAAACTCAAATTCATCTCTTATCAGATGGAGCCTATCTATAAATATAATCTTAGCTTTTTCATCTTTTTTAAGGATAAACTCCTTATGGTGCGTCCATTTTGGTGCCACGCCAAAAAGTAGATTAAAGCACAAAAATGGCAACAACCAAAGAGATAATCTACTCATTTTGGGTTAAAATTTTCCCTGTTATATCTATATAAATATCATTTAGTCCATTCTCCATAATATCAGGATTTAACGCCTTAAAGCTGTCTATTTGCGTTTGTGTAATACCACTACTTTCTGCTAACTCTCTTAAAGCCACAAGCTCACTAAATAAAATTTCAAGCTCATTTTCTACTATATTGCGATTTGCATTATAGACTATATCAAAAAATTTATCCCTTGGCTCTCCACCAAAAATATCATCAAATATCAACTTCTACTCCATTAATTAAATTTAACGAATTATATCCCTTTGCCCTTTAGCATTTGGTGGGGTCAAAACTCCATTTTGCTCTAACTGCTCGACTATGCTAGCAGCCCTATTGTAGCCTACCTTTAACCGCCTTTGCAAGTAGCTAATAGAGGTCTTTTCTTCGCTTAAAACTATCTCTTTAGCTTCATTATAAAGCTCATCAATCTCTCCACTAAATTCTAAAGATCCGCCACTTCCACCGCTATCATCTTTTAAAAAGCTCTCTTGATAAACCACACTCTCTTGAGCTTTTAAAAACTCAGCTATATGATCAATCTCCTCTTCACTAGCAAATGGTGCGTGAAGTCTGACTATTCCAGGGCTTCCAGGAGGCGTAAAAAGCATATCTCCACGCCCTAGCAAACTCTCAGCTCCTATCTGATCTAATATAACCTTGCTATCTACTTTTTGCCCTACTCTATAACTAATTCGGCTTGGTAAATTTGCTTTAATCAGCCCAGTTACCACATCTACGCTTGGGCGTTGGGTAGCTACTATTAGATGAATTCCACTAGCCCTTGCCATTTGAGCTAAGCGACCGATATGAAACTCCACTTCCTTGCCACTTGTCATCATAAGATCAGCTAATTCATCTATGATAACCACTATAAAAGGCAAGGTCTCACCACCATCTTTTTTCATCTTTTCATTATAGCTCTCTATATTTTTTGTGCGAGTTTGGCTCATTATCCTATATCTACGCTCCATCTCAGCGACTAAATTGGCTAAAACCGCTATAGCCTTTTTAGGCTCAGTTATAACTGGAGTTAACAAGTGCGGTATATCATTATACATACTAAACTCAAGCATTTTAGGATCTATCATTATAAGACGCAAGGTCTTAGGTGAATTGCGATATAAAAGGCTTAAAACCATCGCATTTATACCAACACTCTTACCGCTTCCTGTAGTTCCAGCGATTAAAAGATGCGGTAATTTCTTAAGGTCTGTTATAAATGGATCGCCCACAATATCCTTGCCAAGAGCTAAGGTAAGCTCACTTTTAGCATTTTTATAAATATCACTTTCTAAAATCTCTTTTAAATATATCGTATCTATATTTTTATTTGGAATTTCAATGCCAACTACATCTTTTCCAGGGATTGGAGCTTGAATTCTAATAGTTTGAGCCTTCAGCGCCATAGCCAAATCATCTTGTAAGGTTAAAATCTTACTTACTTTGACATGGGCTGCTGGCTTAAACTCAAATGTCGTAACCACAGGTCCAGAGTATGTTCGCACTACATCTCCATCTATCTTAAATCTTCTTAATTTATCTAGTAAATCAGCGATTTTTTGATCTATTTCAGCTTCATTTATACTCTTGCTTCTTTTTGGAGGGTCTTTTAAAAAATCAAGCGTTGGAAGTTTAAAATCTTTAGGCTTTTCTACCTTGCCCTTTTCTATCTGGTTTAAAAGCTCTTTGTTTTCAGCCACTTCATTAAGGATTATAGCACCACTTGGAGTGGATTTTATCTCCTCTTTTTCATCAGTTTGCTTTGTCTCATCATCTACTTCATCTAAACTATCTATTTTATCTTCTAAATTTTCTACGCTATCAATATTTGATGGGGTATCTTCTACCTTATCTGATTTTGCTACTTTAATAGATGGCTTTTTTATTTGTGGGGTTGTTTTAGGCTCAGATCTAGTTATAAAGGCTTTTTTAATCATCACATCTAATCTATCATCAAATGTCAGCCCACAAGCGATAATAAATATCATTAAAATAAAAATAAACGCTCCAGCACTACCAATTACACTTTTAAGTGCTTCAAAGCTAAATCCACCAACTACACCTCCAGCCATCGGCTCAAACATAGAACAAAATAGTAAAAATGAGTAAAATAGCATAATCCCACCAATGATATTTCCAGCTATTTTTAGAGTAAATTTAGTATAAGATCTATATAAATTATAGATAGGATAGAGCAAAATAAATGGATAAAAATATGACAAATAACCAAATAATCTTGTATTATACCAGCCTAAAACACCGCCATAGCTCCCCACAAAGGAGGCATAAGGCACGATAGTCGCCACACCGATATAGACAAGCACACACACAGCTATAATAAGTAAAATCTCTCGTAAAATCGCAAATTCCTTAATAAAAATCTACAGATTATAGCAAAATTATGGTTATATGTAGTTTAAGTAGTATTATATATAATTTTTTACTTCACACGGCAAATTTATAAAATAAAAATGCCAAACTGGGAAGGGGTTGGGATTTTAAGGGATAGGGGAAACTGTTTTGGCTTTCAAATTTTAGTTTCCCCTGTCCCTTAAAGAAAGAATTTAAAAAAAATTTGAAATTTTAAATATTTTTTGATTTTTATGTTAAGCGAAGTAATCTATATTAATTTTCTTTTTAAGTAGGAAGGGGGACACTTTTTGGCAGA
>NZ_JANQCT010000014.1:0-35007 GCF_024723495.1 Campylobacter sp. RM19073
GATTTTAAATATTTTTAAGAATATGCATAAATATAAAGATAATTTTTAATATTAAATTTGCCGCCATTTATACTAATGAAACACAAATAACTACAAGGTAATTTAAATAGAATAATTAATATAGTGGTCTCCCCAATAGGATTTGAACCTATGGCCTCAGAATTAGGAATTCTGCGCTCTATCCTGCTGAGCTATGAGGAGACAAACCTCGCACAAAGCGAGGTTAGGATATTTTAGCCGTTTCTTTTCTTAATTATTTCATCAGAAACATTTTTTGGAACTTCTTCATAGTGATCAAATTCCATTGAGTATGATGCACGACCTTGAGTTTGACTTCTTAAATCTGTTGAGTAACCAAACATCTCAGCAAGTGGGCAGAAAGCTGTAACTATTTTATTACCGCCTCTTTCATCCATTGAGTTGATTTGACCACGGCGTCTATTTAAATCGCCAATCACATCACCCATATACTCCTCTGGAGTTTCAACCTCAACCTTCATCATAGGCTCAAGGATAACAGCACCAGCCTTTCTAGCACCCTCTTTAAAGCCCATAGAAGCAGCAAGTTTAAACGCCATTTCAGATGAATCCACTTCATGGTAGCTACCATCAAATAGAGTAACCTTAACATCTTCAACTGGATACCCAGCAAGAACACCGCTTTGAAGTGCTTCATTACAACCTTTTTCAACGGCAGGAATATACTCTTTTGGAACAACCCCACCTTTAATATCATTGACAAATTCAAATCCACTACCTGGTTCAAGTGGCTCAAGACGCAAATATACATGACCATATTGTCCGCGACCACCTGATTGCTTAGCATATTTATACTCTTGCTCAACTGTCTTTTTAATAGTTTCGCGGTAAGCAACTTGCGGTTGTCCCACTTCAGCTTCTACTTTAAATTCTCTTAGCATCCTATCAACGATAATTTCAAGATGCAATTCACCCATACCAGCGATGATTGTCTGACCGCTCTCTTCATCAGTGCTAACTCTAAAGCTTGGATCTTCTTGAGCTAATTTACCTAAGGCTATACCCATTTTTTCTTGGTCAGCTTTAGTTTTTGGCTCAACCGCAACACTGATAACTGGCTCTGGGAAGTCCATTCTCTCTAAGATAACTTTATCTTTTTCACTTGCTAGAGTATCGCCTGTTAAAGTATCTTTAAGACCAACTACAGCACCAATTTCACCCGCATAAAGAACTTTAATCTCTTCTCGTTTATTTGAGTGCATTTTTAATAGACGACCAATTCTCTCTTTTTTATCTTTTGTTGAGTTGTAAGCATAACTTCCACTCTCAAGCTGTCCTCTATAAACCCTTACGAATGTAAGCTGTCCTACAAATGGGTCAGTCATAATCTTAAACGCAAGACCGGCAAATTCGCCATTATCAGTGCTATCTACGATCACTTCTGAGCCATCTTCCATCTCGCCTCTAATAGCCTCAACCTCATCAGGAGCCGGTAAGTAATCAACAACCGCATCAAGTAGTGGCTGAACGCCCTTATTTTTAAAAGCAGTACCACAAAGCATAGGTATAATCGTCATAGACAAACAACCAGCTTTAAGACCCTTTTTAATCTCTTCGTTTGTTAGCTCTTCACCGCCAAAAAATTTCTCCATCAAAGCATCATCAGTCTCAGCAACGGCTTCAATCATTTTGTTGCGATACTCTTGAGCTTTTTCTTGTAATTCAGCTGGAATATCCTTTTCTACATAATCTGTTGGCTTGGTATCATCTTCCCAAACAATAGCCTTCATTTTGATTAGATCAACTACACCTTTAAACTCATCTTCAGCACCAATTGGAATTTGAATAGGCACTGGATTTGCTTTTAAGCGGTTTTTAATCTGCTCTTCAACATTATAAAAATTAGCACCGATTCTATCCATCTTATTTACAAATACCATTCTTGGAACGCGATATTTGTTTGCTTGTCTCCAAACAGTTTCACTTTGAGGCTGAACTCCGCCAACAGCACAAAATACAGCTACAGCACCATCAAGAACACGCATAGATCTCTCAACTTCAATAGTAAAATCAACGTGTCCTGGAGTGTCTATAAGGTTGATTTGATGGTTTTTCCAAAAACAAGTTGTAGCAGCAGAAGTAATAGTAATACCACGCTCTTTTTCTTGCTCCATCCAGTCCATAGTAGCAGCACCATCATGAACTTCGCCAATCTTATGACTCATACCAGTAAAAAATAGAATTCTCTCACTAGTTGTGGTCTTACCAGCATCAATGTGTGCGGCAATACCTATGTTTCTAACCATATTTAATGGAGTTTTTCTAGACATAAGCTCTCCTTATTACCAGCGATAGTGAGCAAATGCTTTATTAGCTTCTGCCATTTTATAAGTATCTTCTTTTTTCTTAAATGAAGCACCTTTTGAATTTGACGCATCTAGCAATTCAGCGGCTAATTTTTCTATCATAGTTCTTTCGCTTCTTTTGCGAGCAAAGCTAATAATCCAGCGGATCGCTAAGGCTTGTTGGCGAGCTGGGCGGACTTCTACTGGCACTTGATATGTAGCACCACCTACACGGCGAGATTTAACCTCCATAATAGGTTTTACATTATCGATAGCGCTATTAAATACATCTATACCTTTTAGCTCTCCACCTTTAGAATCAATAGCTTTTAAAGCGCCATACATAATCTGTGTAGCTACACTTTTTTTGCCATCATACATAAGTGAATTAATAAATTTAGTTATAACTTTATTGCCATAAATTGGATCAGGCATTACTTCCCTAACTGGGGCTTTTCTTCTTCTCATAACTTTCCTTCAAATTTAAATTTTACTCAAACTAAGCCATATCTAAGGGCTAGTCTGCGTCCTAAAAGATTACTTTTTAGCTTCTTTTGGGCGTTTAGCACCATATTTAGATCTAGATACAGTTCTTTTGGCCACGCCCGCTGTATCAAGCGCACCACGGACAATATGATATTTAACACCTGGTAAGTCTTTTACCCTACCGCCACGCACTAGCACGATACTGTGCTCTTGTAGATTGTGACCTTCACCGCCTATATAGCTGATAACTTCAAATCCACTTGTTAGCCTTACTTTGGCAACTTTTCTCAAAGCTGAGTTTGGTTTTTTAGGAGTTGTTGTATAAACTCTAGTGCAAACTCCTCTTCTTTGAGGACACTCTTTTAACGCTGGTGATTTAGACTTTACGATCACTTTTTTGCGTTCTTTTCTGACCAATTGATTAATGGTTGGCACAATTTTTCCTTTCAACTAAATTTATTAAAAAGTCGCTATTTTACTCAAATTTTACTTAATTTAATATGAAATATACGCATTGAAAATCAGTAACTGGCAATTAAATGTATATAATAAATTATTTATTTATCTATTTTTTAGAATAATTTATTGCGAATTTTTGGTAAATTAGCATTTATTTTTAAGCAAAATTTGGATCCATAGACCCAAATTTTACTAAGTTATATAAAGTTAATTAATTATTATACTTCATCTTAATCTTTTTATCTTGATAAAGCCCAGTACCAACTGGTATCATACGACCTAAAATTACATTTTCTTTTAGATCTTCAAGATAGTCAAATTTAGCCGCTATACTAGCTTCGGTAAGCACTTTAGTAGTCTCTTGGAATGAGGCTGCTGAAATGACACTATCACTACCAATAGCTGCTCTAGTAACACCAAGAAGTACAGGCTCAGCAATAGCAGGCTCACCGCCCATTTTGATGATTTTCTCATTCTCTTCACGGAATTTACGGCGGCTAACCATATCTCCCACAATAAAATTCGTATCACCACTATCGATAATCTTAATCTGTCTTAGCATTTGTGATACGATAATCTCAATATGCTTATCGCTAATAGCAACCCCTTGAGAGCGATAGACTTGCTGAATTTCGCTAATCAGATATCCGTGAAGTGCCTTTTCTCCAAGTATTCTTAAGACATCGTGACTACTTACTAAACCATCTGTTAATTTCTCTCCAGCATGGACAAACTCGCCATCACGGACTTGAATTTGCCTTGATTTATCTATTAAATACTCAGCCGTTGTGCCATCTTCTGCTATTATTACCACTCTTTCTTTAGCACGAAGTGGCTTTTCAAATTTAATCACACCATCAATTTCAGCTATAATAGCCGTATTTTTAGGGCGACGCGCTTCAAATAGCTCTGATACTCTAGGAAGACCACCGGTAATATCTTTTGATTTAGCTACAGCTTTTGGCGTTTTAGCTATGGTATCGGCTCTATTTACTTTAGCTCCATCTTTGACAAATATCGCAGTTTTTGGCTCTAGTTGATAACGGATCAATTTACCATTATCGGTAGTTATAACTATTGTAGGTTTAACCCCACTTGGCAAATACTCATTGATAACTAGCCTACTCTCGCCTGTTGCTTCATCATATTGCTCAGTTACGCTATATCCTGGCTCTATATCTTCATATACCACTATACCAGCTTCTTCGGCGATTACAGGATTTGAGTATGGATCCCACTCTGCTATAACTAGCTTAGAATCAGCTTGAGGCTTAGCTAGTATATCAGTAGATGCAACATTAGAGCTATCATCAAATTCAATTACGCTATTGCGTGGGATATAGTGACGCACAGCCTCTCTATCGTCTTCATCAGCGATAACGACAAATAGGCCTTTTTCTTTTACTATATCGCCTTTTTTAATCTCTTTAATTCTCTCTAGATAATCCCCTTTTAAGATATAGTATTTTAGCACACCATGTGCACTAGCTACAATCTCTTGAGTTACTGGATCGCCATCGGCTACCTTAATCTCACTAGCAAATGGAATACGATTTGGGATATTCCACCCATCTTTAATCATCTCTACAATGCTCTCATTTTCTTTGACTTTATCGCCTTTTGAGTATGGAATGTAGAATTTACCATCTATCTTACCGCTTACGCCAGCTAACTCATTTGGTTTGGCTAAGTCATGTTTTCTTAAAACATACTTAACTTCATCTTTTTTACCTGTTATAGTGATATTTACATCTTCGTGAGCTATCTCAATATCTATAACACCATCAAATGGAGCTTTAATCTTTGGCTCGACTAATAATATAGCCGCATTACGCCTATTAATAACTATAGATTTGCCATTATTTTCATAAGTTTTAAGATTATAATATCTGATAAAGCCCTCTTTTTGCGCTACAATTTGTCTATCTTGCTGCTCTGTTGATGCGGTTCCACCAATATGGAAAGTCCTTAGCGTTAGCTGAGTACCAGGCTCACCAATTGATTGAGCAGAGATAATTCCTACTGCTTCGCCTGGTTTTACTAGCTTGCCTTCGCCTAGGTTAATACCATAACACTTGGCACACACGCCCTTTGGTGCTTTGCAAGTAATAGGAGTTCTAATACTAATTGATTTAATACCAGCATCGACAATTACCCTAACCTTAGTCTCATCGATTAAAGTGCCCTCTGTGTATAAAATTTCATTAGTAATAGGATCTATAACATCATCGCTTAAGACTCTACCTAGGGCTCTTTCTTCTAAGCTCTCAATCAATTCACCATTTTCAGTAATCTCAGTGATCTCAACACCCTCATGGGTGCCACAATCTTCCATAGTAACTTTCACATTTTGTGCTACATCTATTAGCTTTCTTGTTAGATACCCAGCATTTGCGGTCTTAAGTGCAGTATCAGCAAGACCTTTTCTGGCACCATGGGTTGAGATAAAATACTCAAGCACATTTAGACCTTCACGGAAATTTGAAGTAATCGGCGTTTCGATGATCGAGCCATCAGGTTTAGCCATAAGACCACGCATACCAGCAAGCTGACGAATTTGAGCCGCACTACCCCTAGCACCACTATCAGCCATCATATAAATAGAGTTAAATCCACTCTTGTCATTTTTAATGAGCTTCATCATATCGCTTGCTACTTTATTATTTGTATCTGTCCATATATCAACAATTTTATTATATCTTTCTGAATCAGTAAGCAAACCTGAGCCATATTGATTTTGAATTTCACGAACTCTTTTTTTAGCTTCATCTACATATGAGTATTTGCTATCAGATACTATTATATCAGCTATTGAGATACTCACACCAGCTTTAGTAGCATATCTAAAGCCAAGATTTTTAAGCTTATCTAAAAATCCAGCAGTTGATTCTAAACCACCATTTTTATAGACATAATCAACTAAATTTGCTATGTCTTTTTTCTTCATAACTTTATTCCACATATTCTCAGGAACTGAATTTTCGCCTAAATCAGGTAGGATTGATTTGATAATTAATCTACCAGCTGTTGTAAATACAGTCCTACCATCTACCATTGTTTTAATCTTAGCGTGCAGATCAAGGAAATGGGTCTCAACTGCTATCATAACTTCATCAATGCTAGCAAAAATTTTATTTGATCCTATTACATCTACTTTTTCAAGGCTTAGATAGTAAATTCCCAAAACCATATCTTGGCTAGGGACAGTTACAGCCTTACCACTTGCTGGGAGTAAGATATTCATAGAGCTAAGCATTAAAATTTTACACTCAGCAATCGCCTCTTGAGATAAAGGGACATGAACGGCCATTTGGTCGCCATCGAAGTCTGCGTTAAAAGCTGAACAAACAAGAGGGTGGAGCTGAATAGCCTTACCCTCTATCAATACTGGGTGGAATGCCTGAATAGACATCTTATGCAGGGTTGGTGCTCTATTTAACAATACTGGATGATCAGCAACAACCTCTTCAAGGCACTCCCAAACCTCATTTGTCTTATCCTCTATCATTTTTTTAGCTAATTTTACATTTGTAGCATAGCCTTTTTCTTCAAGACGCGCCAAAAGATGCGGTTTAAACAGCTCAAGAGCCATCTTTTTAGGAAGACCACATTGATCCATTCTAAGTCTAGGTCCAACAACAATAACACTACGACCAGAGAAATCCACCCTTTTACCAAGTAGATTTTGTCTAAAGCGTCCTTGCTTACCTTTAATAATCTCGCTTAGAGATTTTAACGGGCGTTTATTCGCACCTTTTACGGCATTTGCTCGTCTGCCATTATCAAATAGAGCATCTACTGATTCTTGAAGCATTCTCTTCTCATTGCGGATAATGATCTCTGGCGCATCAAGCTCCATAAGTCTTTTTAAACGCGCGTTTCTATTTATAACACGGCGATAAAGATCATTGACATCGCTAACAGCGAATTTACCGCCATCAAGGCTAACTAATGGTCGAAGGTCTGGTGGGAGCACAGGCAGATTAGTTATCATCATCCATTCAGGGCGATTACCTGAATTTAAAAAGCTCTCAACTACCTTTAATCTCTTTACAATGCTCTTTTTCTTAGCTTCGCTATTTGTGCTATCTATTTCTACTTTTAACTGATCTAAGATAGTTACTAAATCCAAATTTTCAAGCATATCACGAATGACTTCGCCGCCCATTCTAGCTTTAAATCCACTCTCAGCAAATCTCTGTTCTAAAAGTATATATTGCTCTTCATTTAAGACATCATACAATTCAACTTTTTTACTATTTTCATTATCATAGTATGCTTCACCTGGATTTTCTACTATATATGCTTCATAGTATAATACACGCTCTAAATCTTTCATCTTTATACCAAGAAGTGTTCCAATGCGACTTGGAAGTGAATTTACATACCAAATATGAGCCACTGGAGTAACTAGCTCTATATGTCCCATTCTAGAGCGCCTGACTTTAGAGCTTGTGATTTCAACTCCACATTTTTCGCACTTAATGCCTTTATATCGCATCTTTTTATACTTACCGCATAAGCACTCATAATCTCTAATAGGCCCAAATATTTTAGCACAAAATAGACCATCTCTTTCTGGTTTTAGCGTCCTATAATTTATGGTTTCAGGCTTTTTAACCTCACCATGACTCCAAGCTTTTATACGCTCAGGACTAGCTAATCTTAATTTAAATGCCTCAAAATCTCTTGGTCTTGCATCTTCTTTAATCTCTATAGGTTTTAACTCACTCATTATTACTATCCTCATCGTAAATTTCAACATCTAACGCTAGAGATTTTAGCTCATTTGTTAAAACAAAAAATGTCTCTGGAATACCAGTACTTGGGACATTTTCTCCTTTGGTTAATGCCTTATAAGCTAACCATCTACCCTCAACATCATCAGATTTGACAGTTAGTATCTCTCTTAGAGTATGAGCAGCACCATAAGCCTCTAAAGCCCAAACTTCCATCTCTCCAAATCTCTGACCACCGCTTAAGGCTTTACCGCCGACTGGTTGCTGTGTCACTAAACTATATGGTCCCGTGCTTCTAGCATGGACTTTTTCATCAACTAAGTGATGAAGTTTTAGCATATACATACAACCGACATTTACACGCTCAGCCATCTTAGATCCAGTTCTACCATCATATAGCTCTGTTTTGCCATCCATATCGATTTTTGCCATCTCAAATAGCTTATTAAATTCTTCTGGCTTAACCCCTTCAAATATCGGAGTAGCAAACCTTACACCACTAGCCCAATCCCTTGCATACTCAATTAGCTTATCATCATCAATTTTTTCTAACATAGCTTTAGCGTCCATTAGTCTTGATACGCTAGCTATCTCAATCATTTTAGATCTTAACTCTTTAATCCACTCTTTTGATTTTCTATCAAAAATTTCTTGAATTTGTTCACCAAGTCTCATACCTACAAGACCTAGATGGCTTTCTAAAATTTGACCGATATTCATACGGCTAGGAACGCCTAGTGGATTTAATACAATATCAACCGATCTACCATCTGGCAAATATGGCATATCCACGTCAGGGACAATATTTGATACAATACCCTTATTACCATGGCGACCCGCCATTTTATCTCCGACTTTTAACTTTCGTTTAGTAGCCACATACACCTTCACAAGCTTCACTACACCACTTGGTAAAATATCATCTTTTTCTAAAATTTCAAGCTTAGCATCATGTTCATCTTTTAGCTTTTTCTTCTCATTTTGAAAATAAGCCTTCATATCCTCATAGCTTTTTTGCACATCTTTATTGAAGTTTTTTACATATGAATTTAAGGTAAATCTATTTATATTGGCTAGATCTTCTTTTTTGATCTTTTGACCTTTTTTATATGTAGTTTTACCTACTTCTAGCTCACTTTGAAGTTCATTACTAGCTAACAAGGCAGTAACTCTTAACATCTCTTCGCGATCAAGCATTAAAAGTCTATCGTGATGCTCTTTTTCTAAAATATTTTTTTCATCTTCATAAGCTTGAAATGATCTTGAGTCTTTTTCATACCCTTTTTTAGTAAAGATTTTAACATCAATTACCACCCCTTCCATACTAGCTGGAGCATATAAAGATTTATTTACCACATGACCGGCCTTCTCACCAAATATAGCCCTTAGAAGTCTCTCTTCTGGGGTTGGCTTGACTTCACCTTTTGGAGATACCTTACCTACTAAGATCATACCTGGTTTTATATGAGTTCCGATTTTTACGATACCACTCTCATCTAAGTGCTCGATCTCCTCTTCTTTCATATTAGGAATATCTCTAGTAATCTCCTCTACACCATCTTTAAGCTCTCTAGCTTCAATCTCTTTTTCATAAATATGAACGCTAGTAAAAGCGTCAGTGCGAATCATTCTTTCGCTCATTACGATGGCATCTTCATAGTTATATCCATTCCATGGCATAAATGCGATCAGTGCGTTTTTACCAATTGCTAACTCACCTTGATCCATACTAGAGCCATCAGCTATTATTTGACCAGCCTCTACTTTTTGACCTTTTTTAACGATTGGATATTGGCTAAATGTCGTATTTTGGTTGGTACGCATATTTTTTTCCATAGTATATTGATCTATATATGGACCATTCTCATCTTCGCCTAAAATAAATATATTTTTATTATCAACTTTTTCAATAACACCGCCTCGTTTTGCTTTAATAGCCTCCCAAGCATCACGAGCAACTATAGCCTCCATACCAGTCCCAACAATAGGAGCAGTAGATTTTAAAAGCGGCACAGCTTGACGCTGCATATTTGAGCCCATCAAGGCGCGGTTAGCATCATCGTGTTCTAAAAATGGGATTAAAGAGGCAGCTACGCCCATTACCATCCCACTACAAAGGTCAATTAGAGTAACATCATCTCTCTTAGCAAGAATCATCTCGCCATCTTGTCTAACCTCTATTAAATCCTCAGCTATCACACCATTTTCATCTAAAATTGTAGAAGCTGGAGCTATGATATGTCCTTCTTCTTGAGTTGCGGTAAGATATACAATCTCATTTGTAACCTTACCATTTTCTACCTTGCGATATGGGGATTCTACAAAGCCAAGATCATTTACCTTCGCATATGTAGAAAGAGTGTTTATAAGACCGATATTTTGACCTTCTGGAGTCTCAACTGGGCAAATTCTACCATAGTGAGTTGGATGGACATCACGAACTTCAAATCCAGCTCTCTCTTTTACCAAGCCTCCTTCGCCAAGTGCTGATAATCTGCGTTTATGCGTAATCTCGCTAAGCGGATTTGTCTGATCCATAAACTGACTTAACTGACCGCCAGTGAAAAACTCCATAATAGTTGTAGTTATCATCTTAGGATTTACTAAATCATAAGGCATAATCTCATCAATGTTATTGCTAAGGCTTGTGAATTTATCTCTAATAGCTTTTTGCATCTTGACAAAACCAAGATGAAGCTC
Organism: Campylobacter sp. RM19073; assembly: GCF_024723495.1. Classification (NCBI taxonomy): domain Bacteria; kingdom Pseudomonadati; phylum Campylobacterota; class Epsilonproteobacteria; order Campylobacterales; family Campylobacteraceae; genus Campylobacter; species Campylobacter sp. RM19073. The sequence continues at coordinate 10,709 of NZ_JANQCT010000014.1, forward strand.
ATTAGCCAAAAGCTCACCAATAGAGCGAATACGACGATTACCTAAGTGATCTCTATCATCGATATAGCCTTGACCATTTTTAACTTTGATGAGATATTTGGCAGTTTTGATAATATCCTCATTTGTCAAAACTGTAACATAATCAGGTGCATTTAAACCTAATTTATGGTTCATCTTCATACGGCCAACTTTGGTTAAATCATATCTCTCTGGATTAAAAAATAGATCATTAACAAAGCTTCTAGCAGCCTCTTTAACCACAGGCTCACCAGGGCGCATTACCTTATAAATTCTAATTGCGGCTAGATCGTTTTCATCCTCTACACTTTCAGTTTGCTTAAGTAGCTTTAAAGTCTCATAATCTTGTAAAAATGAGTTAATAATAGCATCATCGACGCCATTTGCCAAATCATTAGCAATCTCAATACTATCTTGCTCATTGGCTATTTTAGCTATTTTACTCTCATCAAGCTGAGTAAGAGTATCATATAAAACTTCGCCACTATCTTTATCTATAACTGGACTAGCTAAATATCTATTTACCAGTGTTTCAAGTGGATATTCGATGAATTTAAGGCCATCCTCTATTAATTTATCAGCTTTTTTTCTAGTTAATCTTTTACCAGCTTGATGTAAAATATTACCATTTTCATCTTTTATATCATAATCAACTCTACCAGTAAAATCATCTGGATTAAATTCCACTAAAAATTTATTATTTTGAATTTTTAGAGTTTGCATAGGATAAAATAGTTTGACGATATCTTGCTTTTTATACCCTAAAGCTCTAAATAAGATGGTTATAGGAACCTTGCGACGCTTATTAATACGGACATATAATACATCTTTAGTATCATACTCAAAATATAACCAAGAGCCACGATCTGGAATAATTTGAGCTGTATATATCAATTTATTTACAACTGTAGGGCTCTCTTCTTCTTTGAAAATAACACCAGGACTTCTGTGTAATTGATTGACTACAACTCTTTCAACACCATTAATAATAAATGAGATTCTATCAGTCATCAAAGGAATTTCGCGAACAAATATCTCTTGTTCTTTTATATCTTTTACCCCGATTTTCTCACCTGTTTTTTCATCTCTATCATGAACTATTAATCTAATTTTTATTTTTAAATTTACAGAATATGTCAAACCTCTTTCCATACACTCTCTAATTGTGTATCTAGGCTTACCTATCTCGCTACTGACATACTCAAGTGAAAGTCTATTTTGCGGATCGTGGATAGGAAAAATAGATTTAAATACTTTTTCGATTCCGCTTTCAGTTTGTGAATTATCAAGATTTAAAAAATGATCAAAACTCTTTTTTTGTAATTGTAATAAATTTGGAACATCAATCTCTTTAGCAACATTAGAAAAATCTACTCTAAGACGATTTCCAGAATAAAGGCTATTTAACATTTTACTACCTCTATAGAATAGTTAATTGAAAGAAAGTTGCAAAAACAACAAGTGGATTGGAAGCGAGTATCTCTCTCGCTTCTACAAAATTGTAAATTATTTAAGTTCTACTTTAGCGCCAGCTTCTTCAAGTTGTTTTTTAGCTGCTTCAGCTTCTTCTTTACTTGCACCCTCTTTAAGAACTGATGGAGTACCTTCTACAGCATCTTTAGCCTCTTTTAGACCAAGACCAGTTAAAGCACGAACAACTTTAATTACTTCTATTTTTTTAGCACCGCTATCAACTAAAACGATATTAAAATCAGTTTTCTCTTCAGCAGCTTCAGCAGCACCACCAGCAACAGCGCCAGCTACCATTACTGGAGCAGCACTTACACCAAATTTTTCTTCAAATTCTTTTACTAATTCGCTTAGCTCAAGAACTGATAAATTTGAGATAAATTCTAATACATCTTCTTTAGTAATTGCCATTTTAATTCTCCTAAATTTTATTTTTTAAATTAAGCAGATTGCTCTTTTTTCTCTTTAAGCGCATTTAATCCAATAGTGAAATTTTGAATTGGGGCATTCCAAACTTGTAATAGCATAGCAATAAGCTCATCGCGAGACGGCATTTTTGACAATGCAACAACTTTAGAAGCAGGTGCAACTTCACCATCGATATAAGCTGTTTTAATCTTAAATAGATCTTTATTAACTTCTTCAAATTTAGCTACAACTTTACTAACCGCTAATTGATCATCGCCCCATACAAAAATATTTGTATCTTTAAGCTCCATACCATCTTTAGCAGAGTTATTTAAAGCTATTTTAGCTAAAGTATTTTTAATAACTTGAACTTTAACATTTTGCTCTCTAGCAGCATTTCTAAGAGCTTCAAGTTTTTTAACACTTAAACCTCTATAGTCACAAACTACTATAGCTTCACTAGCTTTAAATTCAGCCTCAAGGTTTGAAATAATTTCAGCTTTTTCGTTTCTAGTCATTTTCATTCTCCTTTCCGACCGGCGATTTCAAGCAGAGAGAGTGAAAAATCACTCAATTAAGCATACGCCTCGGCTATCTCCAATCTAAGATAAAAATATTTAATTATTTAAGATCCATAAGCTCTTGAGTTTCAAGAGATATTGATGGACTCATTGTCAAAGATAGTGCAGCAGATTTGATATATTTACCTTTTGCGGCTGCTGGTTTATGTTTATTTATCATTTTGATAAAGGCAGTAATATTCTCATTTAATTGCTCTTTTGTAAAGCTAACTTTACCAAGACCAGCGTGGATATTTCCTTGCTTATCAACACGGAAATTTACTTGACCACCTTTAGCATTTTTAACAGCTTGAGCAACATCCATAGTTACAGTGCCAGTTTTAGGGTTTGGCATTAAACCTTTAGGTCCTAAAAGACGACCTATTTTGCCAACTAATCCCATTAAATTTGGAGTAGCAATAAGCACATCAAAGTTAATAACACCTTTAGCGATCTCATCAACAAAATCCTCAGCACCCACAATATCAGCACCAGCAGCTTTAGCCTCATCAGCCTTAGCATCTTTAGCTATTACGGCCACTCTTACAGTCTTACCAGTACCAGCAGGTAAAACCACTGAACCACGAACCATCTGATCTGCATGTCTAGGATCCACATTTAATTTAAGTGCTATTTCAACTGTTTCATCAAATTTTGCTGAAGCTAGTGTTTTAACTGTAGATACAGCCTCATCTAAATTATAAATTTTATTTGAATCTACTTTTTTTAGTAATTCTGTAAATCTCTTTGTAGTTTTTTTTGACATTAATTTCTCCGCATTTTTAAAGTGCTACCACTAATTTAAAATCCTAGTGGTAAGGATTAATCTACTATGGTTATACCCATAGAACGAGCTGAACCAGCTATAATCTTAGCAGCTTGCTCTCTATCTTTAGTATTCATATCAACTATTTTTTTATCTACTATCTCAAGTATCTGAGCCTTAGTTAATTGACCTACTTTATTTTTAAGCGGATTATCCGCACCTTTTGTAATACCCGCAGCTTTTTTGATTAAATCTGTTGCTGGTGGTTGCTTTGTAATAAATGTAAAGCTTTTATCAGCATAAACAGTGATAACAACTGGGATATTATAACCAGCCATATCTTTTGTTCTTTCATTAAATGCCTTACAAAACTCCATAATATTAACGCCTTGCTGACCCAAAGCAGGACCAACTGGCGGACTTGGATTTGCTTTTGTAGCTGCAATTTGCAGTTTAATTTCGCCTACAACTTTTTTAGCCATAAACTATCTCCTTAGACTATCTTTTCAACTTGTGAATACATAATTTCTACAGGCGTACTTCTACCAAATATAGATACATTTAATCGAAGTTTGCCATGAACCATATCATACTCTTCTACAGTGGCATTAAAATTAGCAAATGGACCATCAGTAACACGAACAGTCTCGCCAGTTTCAAATGAAATTTTTGGCTTAGGAGCTGCTCTTTTATTAACCTTTTCTAAAATAAGATTTATATCTTTATCGCTTAAAGGTGTTGGTTTTTTTGCTTCACCGATAAATCTACCAACCTTAGGAAGAGACTGAATCTTGTGCCAAAGTGCAGTATCAAGATCTAAATGTGCAAAAGCATAACCTGGATATAAACTTCTCTCATTAATCTTTTGCTTTCCATTTTTAATCTCAATAACATCTTCTGTAGGAACAATAACCTCTAAAAGTTGCTCCTCAATACCATGATCTTTAACTAAATTTTCAATGGCTCTTTTGACACTCATCTCACTACCTGCATAAGTCTGAATAGCATACCATTTATGTGCCATAACAATTCCTTATACAAGTTTAGATACAGAAAAAGACATAATTAAATCAACCAAGGCTAAAAATAGAGAAACCACAGTTACAACAGCAAAAACTGTTATAAAAGCATTTCTAATTTGCTCTTTGGTAGGAAATATAACCTTGCCAATCTCTGCTCGTGATAATTTTAAATAACTTATAAACTTTTCCATACCTAACCTCTTGTGGCAGGGCAGGAGGGATTCGAACCCCCAACCATCGGATTTGGAATCCGGCGCTCTACCGTTGGAGCTACTGCCCTATATAATACAGCTAAGAAGTTAGCTTATTTTAGCTTAACTTCTTTATGAACTGTATGTTTTTTTAATCTTGGACAATATTTTTTAAGCTCTAACTTTTCAGTTTTTGTTTTGCTATTTTTGGTTGTTGTGTAATTAATGTCATTACATTCAGAACATTTTAAACCAATTTTAACTCTATTTGCACTTGCCATATTTTTTCCTTAAAATTGGTGTGAAAATTCACACCAATAAGTTAAATTACTTAATAATTTTAGATACAACACCAGAACCAACAGTTCTACCACCCTCACGGATAGCAAATCTTGTACCTTCTTCTAGTGCAACTGGAGCGATAAGCTCAACAGTAATTTTAAGGTTATCACCAGGCATAACCATCTCTGTACCTTCAGGTAGAGTTATTGAACCAGTAACATCTGTTGTTCTAACATAAAATTGCGGTCTATAGTTGTTAAAGAATGGAGTATGGCGACCACCTTCTTCTTTAGTTAAGATATACACTTCGCCTTCAAATTGTGTATGTGGAGTGATAGATTTTGGCTTACATAAAACCATACCTCTCTCAACATCCTCTTTTTTAGTACCTCTTAGTAGAACGCCAACATTATCGCCAGCTTCACCTTGATCCATCTCTTTTCTAAACATTTCAACGCCAGTTACTGTTGTTGTTTGAGTATCGCGGATACCTACAATTTCAATAGTATCGCCAACTTTAACAACACCTTTTTCAATTCTACCTGTAACAACTGTACCACGACCAGAGATTGAAAATACATCCTCAATTGGCATTAGGAAGTCTTTATCTGTAGCACGAACTGGAGTTGGGATATAGCTATCAACTGCATCCATAAGAGCCATAATCTTAGCTGACCACTCGCCATCATTACCAGCTTTAGCCTCTTCAAGCGCTTGAAGAGCAGAACCGCTAATAATTGGAGTATCATCACCTGGAAAATCATATTCGCTTAGAAGTTCGCGAATTTCCATTTCAACTAACTCTAAAAGTTCAGCATCATCAACCATATCAGCTTTATTCATAAAGACAACGATATATGGAACACCAACTTGGCGAGATAGTAGAATGTGCTCACGAGTTTGTGGCATTGGACCATCAGCTGCAGATACAACTAAGATAGCACCATCCATTTGAGCAGCACCTGTAATCATATTTTTTACATAGTCAGCGTGGCCTGGACAATCGACATGCGCATAGTGGCGATTAGTTGTTTCATACTCAATGTGAGAAGTAGCAATTGTAATACCTCTCTCTTTTTCTTCTGGAGCGTTATCGATATTATCATAATCTTTAAGCTCTGCAAGACCTTTTCTTGATAAAACAGCAGAAATAGCAGCTGTTAATGTAGTTTTACCATGGTCAACATGACCGATAGTACCAATATTTACGTGTGGCTTATTTCTTGAAAACTTCTCTTTAGCCATTGTATCCTCCGTTATAAAATTCAACTTTTATAGTTTGTATCTTTTGTATTTCTTATTTTAACTTTTATGGAGCTCATAGCGGGACTTGAACCCGCGACCTCTTCCTTACCAAGGAAGTGCTCTACCTCTGAGCCATATGAGCGTTTCTAAAAAATGGAAACTTCAGCTTGGCAAAACAGAGTTATACTAAAATTAATACAAACACCAAAAACTAAAAATGACTAAGAATAACTGTAGATATAGAATATAAATTCAAAAAGACAGCTCCCAGTCAAATCCAAATGGAGCGGGAAACGGGACTCGAACCCGCGACCCTCAGCTTGGAAGGCTGATGCTCTAGCCAACTGAGCTACTCCCGCGTATAGCAATGGTGGTGAGACGTGGATTCGAACCACGGAAGACATAGTCAGCAGATTTACAGTCTGCCCTCGTTGGCCGCTTGAGTATCTCACCCTAAAAATAGATAAAAAATGATTGCTATATATATCTGGTCAAACACTGTAAAGATAATGGAGCTGGTGAACGGAATCGAACCGCCGACCTACTGCTTACAAGGCAGTTGCTCTACCGGCTGAGCTACACCAGCACCTTTAACTTTTGAGCTGGAATTATATCTAATTTTATATGGTTTGTCAAGAGTTTTTATAAAGAATTTTAATTTTTTTTGCCGACATTTTATAGTCGGCAAAATTTTGGAATTAAAATTTATTTTTATTTATATTAGAAAGCATATCTTCGCTCATTTTCTCTACTTCATTTGATATATCAGCTATTTTGGTTGTTTCTATGTGATTTTGCTCTGTGCCATTTCTTATAGTGCTCATCGCTTCGTTAATTTGATTAATAGCAGCAGTTTGCTCATGAATGCTAGAACTCATATCGCTGATACTTTGAGTTAGAATATTTACATTAGCCTCAATCTCGGTTAGAGATTTACCAGTTTTTTCAGCTAGAGTTCGCACCTCATCAGCAACTACTGAAAATCCCCTGCCATGTTCGCCTGCACGGGCTGCTTCTATAGCTGCATTTAAAGCAAGTAGATTGGTCTGTTCTGCTATATCTTTTATTATAGTAATAATATTTTTAATATCGCCACTTTGTTTGATAACCTCATCAGCTCTTTCATTTATAGAATTCATTGAGCTACTTAATTCTTCTACGGCTGTGGCACTCTCTTGCAATGAGCCAACTTGGAGTTTGGAGTAATCATTTAATTTATTTACCCCATCTTTCATATTATGCGACGCTTCATATAGAGTTTGGCTCGATTTTTGCGATAGATTAAGCATAGCCACAGTCGCATCTCCTAGCCCATTTATGCCATCTACCATTTTAAGAAGGTAGTGTTTTAAATTCTCGCTTGAGGCTCTTTGAGTATAATCTCGCTCTGAGTATTTAGCTATAATTTTTACAATCTCATTTATATTCTTCTCAAGTGTTAATGCCATATTATTTAATGTCTCTTGTAGTTTTTTCATTAAAGGAGAGTTGCAATCGCTATTTAATCTAATATCAAAACTACCTTGAGATAGCTCTCTTAATGTATTTACTGTATCATTTATAAATTTTCGTTCAGAGCTAATTTGAGTGCGTAAATTTAATATATTTTGATTGATCATCTTAGCTATTACGCCAAATTCATCTTTGGAGTTTATATTTATAGTTTTACAATCTTCTTTTTCGCTGCCTAAGAAAGCAAAAAATCCTCTAAGACCATCGCTGACTATCTCGATTTGACCAATCTTTTTACGAAGTAAAATAGAGCCTAATACAATTACTGTGATATTAATGATAAATAGACCAATTACTATGTTAAAATATAGTGATGATTTATCAATTTTAGATTGGACTTCGCTATTAGTTCTTTGCTTTAGCATTACAAAAAATTCATCAATAGGCTCCATAATTTTAGCCTTTTGTATATGATACTCTTTAGAGTGAGTAAGGCTCATAGCTAGTTCTTTATTAGGCTGCCCTATAGCATACCCCCCCATTAGACTCATCAGCAAATTTACCCATAACGGCATTCATCGCCTTAATCTCTATATCAACTAAATTATTTGATCGTTTTTCTGACTCTTTGAGCTTATCAAGTTCAGCTTGACTAAAGCCTAAATTTTGCATTTTTTGAGTTAAAGAGATCATCTCTTTACTATCAGGGCGCGGTTTAACACCACTAGATGCTACAAAATCCCAATAAATTCTCTCATACTCAACTGGGCGTGGCGCTTTGCCACTTCTAATATCTAAAATAGCATTATATTGATCAATGTAGCTACTATCGCCTGTTACGCTATATGTGCGTACAAGTCTCGTTAAATCATCTGAGCTTTGGCGAAGTTCATCAGCAAGCAAATATGATTGATACCTTTTCTCATTAGCACTAATCAACTCATCTTGCACCCCCATTACACCTAAAATAGCTACCAAATTTAGCGCAATAGCAACAATAATCACACCAAAAATAAGATAAAACAAGGTAGTAAATTTCATGCAAATCCTTTAACTTATAAATTTGATTTACATTATGGTACTGATATTGAAATTAAATACTGCTTAATATTATAAAAGTATTAGTAATTTATTATAAATTTAAGCGTGGTAAAATCACGCTTAAATAGTGATATTTTATAAACTCTCTTTAATCTCTATTGTATTTATTTTATCGCCTTGTTTAATTGCATCTAAAACACTTTTGCTATCATCATCAATTAGGTCTCCAAATATTGTATGGACGCCATTTAGATGTGGTTGAGAGCTATGACAGACGAAAAATTGACTACCACCTGTATCTCTTCCAGCGTGTGCCATACTTAGGCTACCTCTTTCGTGTTTGCGTTTTTGACCTACGCATTCGCACTTTATTCTCCAGCCAGGTCCGCCAACTCCATTGCCATATGGACAACCGCCTTGGATAACGAAATTTGGGATAACTCTATGAAAATTAAGTCCATCATAAAATCCAGATTTGGCTAATTCTACGAAGTTAGCCACAGTTTGTGGGGCTTCATCTGGATATAGCTTGGCTACCATATCGCCTTTATCAGTTTTAATAACTGCGAATTTACACTTAGCTAACTCATTGCTATCTATATTATATACTTTCAATTTTTCCATTAATTCTCCTTTACTCTATATTTGTATATACAGCTTGTACATCATCGTCATCATCAAGCTTATCTAAAAGCTTCTCAATCTCGCCAAGCTCTTCATCATTAAGCGTGATTGTGGAATTTGGAATATACTGCAAACTGCCTTTTTTTAGAGTTAAATTACACTTCTCAATCCCATCACTAAGTGTGCCAAAGCTCTTATAATCGCCATATATCATCAGGCTATTTTCGCCCTTTTCTAAAAGCTCAAGACCATAATCAATCAGCTCCAACTCCAACTCTTCAAGATCGCTATTTGGCACCCCTACTTCAAACACTGCTTTACGACTAAACATAAAACTAAGGCTACCACTTGGCAATATCTCGCCGCCATTTTTATTAAATATCGCTTTGACATTTGCTACTGTTCTAGTGGCATTATCAGTAGCTGCTTCTACGATAATTTGCACTCCGTGAGCGGCCTTGCCATCGTAAAATATAGTTTTAATATCGCTACTATCTTTTCCACTTGCTCTTTTTATAGCTGCGTCAATATTATCTTTTGGCATATTTTGAGCTTTGGCTGTAGCTATGGCTGAGCGGAGTTTTGGGTTCATATCTGGGTCGCTTCCACCCTCTTTAGCTGCTACTGTGATGGCTTTGGCTAGTTTTGGAAATAGCTTACTCATCTTATCCCATCTAGCTTCTTTACTAGCTCTTCTATACTCAAATGCTCGTCCCATTTTTGTCCTTTTGGATTTTATAAAGCGTGAATTATAGCAAAAAATCGTTAAATTTTAATTAGCTATATAGTTATATAATTTTTGAAATTTAATTCTAGGATAAAGTTGTGAAATTTGAAGTTAAAAATATCAATTGTCAAAGTTGTGTAAATTTGATTAAAAACTCCCTTGAAGATGAATTTGGAAAGATTGATATTGATCTATCTTGTGAGCCAAAAATTCTTACCATAGATATAAATAGTGATGAGATTAAGGCTAAATTTATAGATGAGCTAAATGAGCTTGGTTTTGAAGTTATTAAAGAAATTTAGGAATTTACTTGAATAAGATTGAGCTAAAAATTAGCGGAATGAGCTGTGTAAATTGTGCAAATTCCATCGCCAAATCTGCCTTAAAAATACCAGGAATTAAATCTGCAAATATCGATTTTAACACTCATTGCGGTGTATTTGAATATGACAAAGAGGATAATATCCAAGCACTTAAAGATAAGATTATTAAGCTTGGATTTAGCATACAAAGTAGTCAAAGTGATTTAGAAATAGCCCAAAAAAAGGAGCTAAAAAGCTACCAAAATAAATTTATAATCTCCATAATTATAAGCGTGATTTTAATGTGGATAGAGATGAGCCAGTATGATTTAGCGTGGTTAATGGCTATTTTGGCCGCTATTGGGGTGTTTTATTGTGGATTTGGGTTTTATTGGCATGCTATAAAAAGCTTAAAAGAGCGAAATTATGATATGAATGTATTGATATTTTTAGGCACTTTTTGTGCTTTTTGCTACTCTATTTTTGCGACAATTTTTAATAGCTATATCCCATTGAATTTAAACTACCTCTACTTTAGCGGTGCGACTATGATTATCTCTTTTGTCTTGCTTGGTAGATACCTAGAGAGTAAGGCTAAAGCTATGGCTTCATCGCATCTAAAAGCCTTAATCGACCTAAGTCCAGCCAAAGCCTTTATCATCACAAGCGATGGCAGTGCTAAGGAGATAGTAGCAAGTAAGCTTAAAATTGGTGATATAGTTTTAGTCAAAACAGGCTCCATAATCCCATGCGATGGGGTGATAAAAAATGGTGGAGCTGAGATTGATACAAGTGCTATAAATGGCGAGAGTCTGCCTGTTTATCGCAGTATAGCTCAAGAGGTTTATAGTGGGACTTTGGTTTGTAATGGCCATATACTAATAAAAGTTACTAAAAGCCCAAATTCAACCCTCCTAGCACAGATATTAGAGCTTATACAAACCGCAGCGAGCAAAAAATTAGCCATATCCAAACTAGCAGATAAAATATCAAATATTTTCGTCCCTAGCATAGTGGCTATAGCGGTGGTTACATTTTGTATATGGGCGATTATGGGTATGCCATTTCAAGGTGCTTTGAGTGCGATTTGTGTGCTAATAATCTCATGCCCTTGCGCACTTGGACTTGCTACTCCAATTGCTATAGTTTGTGCTATATCTTTAGCCTTAAAACACTCCATTTTAATCAAAAATCCAGCAGCTCTAGAGCAGTTTAGCAATCTCAAATTTGCTGTATTTGATAAAACTGGAACAATCACAACTGGCGATATTAGCGTGATAGAGACAAATTTAAATAAAGAGAGCTTATCTTTAGTAGCTAGCATTTCATCATTAAACTCTCATCCAATCTCAAAAGCAATAGCACAATACGCAAAAGAGCTTGTAGATACCAAATTTCAAGCTAAATTTGAGTATATCAGTGGGCTTGGGATTAAAGGCGATAGTATTTTAATTGGTAATGAGAGATTATTAAGCTTAAATTCAGTATTCATAGATGAAAATAATAAAGCTATAATAGAGCAAAAAATAGAAGTCGGATATGGCATAGTTCTAGTAGCAATAGGTGGCGAGTTTAGCGGATATATCACAATTAGCGATACTATAAAACCTGAGGCAAAAGAGATTATAGATACTCTAAAATCACAAAATATCACCCCTGTTATCCTAAGTGGAGATAACCAAAAAATAAGCAACGAAGTAGCCAAAAAGCTTGGAATAGAGATGGTATATAGCGAGGTTTTACCACAGCAAAAATATGAGATTATAGAGAGATTAAAAAAGTCTGGCAAGGTCGCTTTCATCGCTGATGGGATCAATGACGCGGCTGCTTTGAAAAGTGCTGATATATCAATAGCGATGAATTCTGGGAGTGATCTAGCTAAAAATAGTGCGGATATAATCTTAATGCAAAATAATCTAAATGGCGTGATAAAAAGCATAAATTTAGCCAAAAAAAGTAGCGATACCATAAAGCAAAATTTGATATGGGCATTTGGCTATAATGCCATTTGTATCCCTATTGCCGCTGGGGTTTTGGAGCCATCTTTTGGAATTCATCTTACACCTATGTGGGCGGCATTTGCTATGAGTCTTAGCTCTATTAGCGTAGTTTTAAACTCACTAAGATTAAAGCTTAGTAAAATTTAATTATCTTTATTCACTTTAATCTTGATGCGTTTTTATCAATACGATAGTAAAATTGATAACGCTATAATCGAAATTCAAAAAAATATGGTATAGATGCGATCAAAGGTTTGTCTGAGTTTTAAGCAAAATTTAGCTAAAATCAGCCAAAAATTTAAGGAAATTTATGAAAGTAGCTGACGCATACTCCATGATTTGTATGATTTTTGCAACTAATTTTGCAAATGCCATCACAGATGAAGCTCTTAAAAAACTAAAGCCAAATTGGGTTTTAAAAACACAAAATCCAGAAAATGCTAAAGGCAATGAGCTTTTAGCCAAAACCTTATCGCATTGCACTGCTAGCGAGATTGTAGCGGATTTAGATAGCTTTAAGGGTGCTTGTTCTTTAAAATTTTTTAAGCAAATCAGCGATGAAGATATTAATAATTTTTATAAACAGATAAATTTTAATAAGCCTTTTTCGCACCTTCGAGATACGCATATATCCAATATGTTTTCACTTCTTGGAGTGATATTTAAAAATGACACAAATGATAAAACCCACGCTTTGCTAGGGCTGTATTTGGTAGATTTTTTCCTTCCTAGCCTTATACTATTTGCTAAATTTTTAAGATATAACGCCAAAACGCCATATTATCAAGCTATGGCTGAATTGATAATAGACTTCATCAAAACAATTAAGGTAAATTTGGGGCTTAAAATTGATATTAAATAGCTGGAATTTAATCTATTTAAATATGAACCCAGTGGCATTTAGCCTATTTGGAATAAATGTGCATTGGTATGGAATTATGTATGTTTTAGCCCTATTAATCGCACTTTGGGCTGCTAAATATTTTGTCAAAAAAGATAAGATTGCTATCTCAAATTCACTTTTGGACAGCTATTTTTTTTGGGTTGAGATTGGCGTAATTTTGGGAGCTAGAATAGGATATATCATCATATATGACCCAAATACACTATACTACCTTACTCATCCATGGCAGATATTTAATCCCTTTGCTAATGGTGAATTTGTAGGGATTAGAGGTATGAGCTATCATGGTGCGGTGATCGGATTTGTCGTTGCTACCTTGCTATTTTGCCGTGTATTTAAACAAAATATACTTTTATATTTAGACCTTGTGGCTATTAGTGTGCCTTTGGGTTATATATTTGGCAGGATTGGTAACTTTTTAAATCAAGAGTTAATAGGTCGTGTAACGGATGTAAGCTGGGGTGTGATGAGTGCTGGAGCGCTTCGCCATCCTAGTCAGATATATGAAGCTGTGCTTGAAGGGGTGGCGATATTTATTATTTTATACCTTTATAGGCGTTATAAGAGATTTAATGGCGAATTAATCGCCCTTTATGCTATGCTTTATCCGATTATGCGATTTATCTGTGAATTTTATAGAGAGCCTGATTTTGGTATTGGGTTTGTAGCATTTGGGCTAAGTATGGGGCAAATTCTATCTATTATTATGTTTGGTTTTGGTCTTTGGCTATACTTTTGGCTTAAATTTACTAAAAAATAGAGGCCGATATAGTGGCAATGATAATTTAGCCACTTTAAGCTATTTAAATTCAAAAAAGGGGACAAAATTTACTAGCTTTAAACAGCCAAGCGGTGGTAGTTGGATGGTTGTGGGTATGGGAATTATCGCTACTTTAGAACAAGTGGATATGGAGACTTGTCAAAAAGAGATCGTAGAGACTGTAAAACCTGAATAATAATCTCTCAAGCCTAAATTTCTAGGCTTGATTTTATAATATTGTTTAAATTCAGCTTTACAATATTAGCTAGATTTAGTATAACCTTACGCTAATATTAATTTAACCACCTTAATCTATATAAAAATAGCAAAATATCTCACCGCAAATAGCATTATCAACAGATCAAATTTAAATTTATAATCCCAATACCAAGCTATGAATACGCTCTAAAGCCTTGTTTAAGGCTAAATTTAAAGCACTTATAGGGTTGGCTTCATAATCTTGCTGGATTGTTACTATATCGCTTAATACCATCTTATCGCCATCTTTTAGCTCTAAAGCAATCTGGATAAAAGCATAATCATCTCTAATACTCATCTCAATTATATTTAAGCCAAGTTGCAATTTCGCTTGGCTACTTAGCTTTAAATGGCAGTTATTATATAGATATAGCTCAAAGGCCTTCTTAAGCATATCTTTTGGGCTGGAGATATATTTTACATTTTCCATTTTAGATATATTAATACCATCTTTAATGATAATATCTCTGCTATCGTAGCCATTTTGTACCTTGATATATGATAATTGTATAAATGTATCCGCTCGTCTATCGCAAATTAAATTTTTATTACTCTCATCATATCCAAGCTCGTAGTAATCTAATTTTGAAGCATCTTTAGCCAGGCAGCCACTTAGGATAAATGCTAAAACTAAACTTGCAAAAATTCTACTTATCATCTCTATTTTTAAAGAAAAACTCATAAGGATTATCCTCCAAATTATTTAAATTATTTTTTATCTGAATTAATAGATCATTTAGCTGCGAAATGCTATCAGTGGCTAAATTCAAAGTCGGGGCAACGATGGATTTAAAATCCATTTGTCCATCTTTGACCCTACTATCAATACTAGCCCAAGTCCCACCTACGCTATTTATAGTTTTATCTAAATTTAAAATCACATTTTGTAAATTTGCCCCATTTAAATCGCTAGTTATACCATTTATGTTTGATATAATATTATCAATTTTCTCCAAATTTTCATAACTTGCTATGACATTCATAAGCGAATTTAGACGATCAATCGAATTTATCAATTTATCTATATTCTCTTGCTTTAAAGATATATCAATCTTATTTGCAATCCTATCTAAGCTATCTGTCAAATTTGCCGTTTTAGAGCCAATTTTATCTAATAAGCCCTCACCCATCATAAGCTCGGCTCGCTCTTTTTTATCAAATACCCTAGCCTCATCGCTACCTTTTGTGATATTAATATGAGCAATCCCGCTAATACCAGATCTCTCTACAATGGCTTTGCTATCGATTTTTATAGGTAAATTATCATCTACGCTAAGCCAAATTTCAATAGTAGCTAGACTTGGATTGCTAAAATAAATATCCTTCACATATCCTACTGGAACCCCTATAAAGCGAACTTCGCTATCTTTTTTAATCCCATTTGGTAGCTCCTTTGTAACGATATAATAATCTCTCATATCCTTACCATTATGCCCTTGCATAAAGAGTAAAAACACCCCCATAAAGCCAACAACTAAGCAAAAAAATAGCCCGACTATAAAGTATGAATTTCTATTTTCCATATCCTACCTCATCATAAATAGATCTTTTAATGGATTGTCTTTAAATTCCAAAGCTTGTTTTAAATCCCCCTCAAATACAATCTTCTTATTATCCACTATCAAAAATCTATCCAAAATATTAAATATACTATCTACATCGTGAGTTACCATAATTATAGTAACACCCAAGCTATCCCTAATTTCACAAATCAATCTATCCATCGCCCTAGCACTTATAGGGTCAAGTCCGGAGTTTGGCTCATCTAAAAATAGCACCCTTGGACTAAGTGCTAAAGCCCTAGCTAACGCCACTCTCTTTTTCATTCCACCACTTAACTCACTAGGATACAAACTCATCGCATTTGGTTTTAATCCAACTTTTATAAGCCACATTTTAGCCACTTCATCTATATCATTTTGGCTAAATTCACTATACTCCCTAAGCATAATTCCAATATTATCCAAAACACTCATATTACTAAAAAGCGCCCCAAACTGAAACATAACCCCCATTTGTAACTTAATGCTCTCTTGCTCTTTTAAAGATGCTCTCCAAATATCCACCCCGCCAATCTTCACACTTCCGCTACTTGGCTTTTTTAAAAATATCATGGTTTTTAAAAGCGTGGTTTTACCACTTCCAGACCCACCCAAAAGACCATAAATCTCA
Organism: Campylobacter sp. RM19073; assembly: GCF_024723495.1. Classification (NCBI taxonomy): domain Bacteria; kingdom Pseudomonadati; phylum Campylobacterota; class Epsilonproteobacteria; order Campylobacterales; family Campylobacteraceae; genus Campylobacter; species Campylobacter sp. RM19073. The sequence continues at coordinate 26,911 of NZ_JANQCT010000014.1, forward strand.
CCGCTTTTTATATGAAAATTTGCCCCATCATTAATGATTCTATCATTATAAGTAGTTACTATATCTTTACCAACTATCATACGCCAAGCTCTGTATAAATCACTGAAAATAACGCATCTAAAGCAATAATCCAAAATATCGCATTTACCACACTTTTAGTAGTTAGCTGACCTACACTATTTGTGCTTCCACTAACCTCAAATCCCCTCATACAACCAATCAGTCCAATTACAGCACCAAAAAACGGCGTCTTAATCATCCCTACAAAAAAATGCCTTAGCTCCACACTCTCTTTAAATCTTTGTAAATACTCATAAAAGCTAAAATCTAAATATATTTTACACACTATCATCTGGGCTAAAATGCTAATTGCATTGGCTAAAAAGACCACCAAAGGCACAGCGATGATAAGTGCCATAATCCTAGGCATAACAACAAATTTAAATGGATCAAAGCCCATAGTTTTCATAGCTTCTATCTCTTCAGTTATCTTCATCACGCCAATTTGCGCTGTATAGCTAGAAGCAGACCTACCAGCTATCACAATCGCAGCTATCAAAGGCCCAACCTCACGCAAGGTCATTATCCCCATAATATCCACCACATAGATACTAGCACCAAATTGACTAAGCATACTAGCACCTTGATAGGCTAAAACCACACCAATTAAAAAACTAGTAAGCCCCACTATCCCCACAGACCCAAAACCAGCAGTTTTAATATGATTAGAAAGCTCTTGAAATCTAATCTTAAATGGCTCTTTAAATCCAGCGATCAACACAAACAAAAACTCTCCCAAAAATATACAAAAATTCACAATATTATGCCGTATATCGATGATTGATTTGCCAACTTGCTCAATTAAATTTATATCCCTTGACTTGTCAATTGCTAAATTTAAAATCCGCTTATCACGCACTAAAGCAAAGATTTTATCAAATTTATCATTAGAATTAACTAGATGAAATTCACCCAAATTCTTACTCAAAAATATCGCCATAGCATAATCAATATGCTCTAAATTAGCTAAATCAATCTTAGATGGTTTTAAGCTTTTTAATCTCTTTAAATCGTCCTTTTTCGCCCGATAATCCCATCTCCCAAATAAACTCAGCGTATCGCCATTAAACTCAAATTTACTCATCTTTTCACATAAACCCTAAAAGAAGCTATAAAAAGCGTTAAAATCGCAGGACCTAACACAATCCCCCAAAATCCAAAGCTAGATAGCCCAGCCATCATAGAAAAAAAGATTAAAAGCTCATTTATCCTAGTCTCATCACCAATTAATTTGCGGCTTATAAATTTAATTATCAAAGGCTTGATGAAATTATCAGCCAAAGTAGATATCACAACTATAGTATAAATCGCAATTATAATAGCATTAATCCACCTAGAAACGCTCAATTCATATATACACAGCGGCACAAAAATCAAAGCCCCACCAATAACTGGTATCAGCGAAGCAAAAGCAAATAAAACCCCAAATAGCACCCCATCATATCCATAAAAGCTAGCTATCAAAGCAAATAAAACCCCTTGTAATAGCATATTAGCAATTGTGGAGTAAAATACCACGCTCATAGTATTTGCCACTTCGCTAAATATCTCTTTTATCTCCTTAGTTGCAATCGGTGCTACACTTGCCACATAGCTACTAAGATAAGCCCCATAATAGTGAGTAAAAAATATAAATATCATAATAAATCCCATATCTACAATGAAATTTACGCCATTATTAAGAGTTAAGCTAAGATACCCTATGGATTTTTTCGCTACCCCTTCTAAATCCAAATTGGCTAAGAAATCTACAATTTTTGGCTCTAAAAATCCAAATTTATCCAAAATTATAATATTATAGTTTTTAATCTGATTTATGGTTTCATTTATGGTATTTATATCTAAATTTGAGATATATTTTATTAAGGAAAATATAAGATAAAAAAATGGCAAACAAAATATAGCAAAAAGGATAATCATAGTAATGATAGTGGCTAAAATTTGGCTATTTTTGCTTATTTTTAGGCTAAATTTTTGAATGCTTAGAGTTGATATAGCTAGTAAAATCCCAATTGACATAGTCATCAAATAATCTTTAAAAAGATACAATAAAGCCGCCAATAAAACAAGCAAAAATCCAGAGTAAAATACCTTGCTAGTGCGTAATTTTTCACTCATCAAAAAGCCCTTTATCAGACTCATTAATCATATGCTTTGGTGGCTGTTTGCCAAAAATTTTATAAGTTTGATCGCTTAGTATTCTACCCTTTGCGGTCCTTTGGATATATCCATTGCTTAATAGATATGGCTCGATAACATCTTCTATAGTGCCCTCATCTTCGCTCAAAGCCGCAGCTATAGTAGAAAGCCCCAAAGCACGAGTAGAGTATGCTAAGATATTAAGATATTTAAGATCCATCTCATCAAATCCAAGCTCATTTACTCCTAGGCTATCAAGCGCCATCTTAGCCCTTTTAGAGCTGATACTGCTCTCATCGGCCACTTCAGCAAAATCCCTAATTCTCCTAAGCAATCTAAGTGCTATTCTAGGCGTTCCACGACTACGCCTTGCTATTTCTAAACTAGCATCTTTACTAGTAGCCTTGCCTAATTTATTTGCTGCTAAGGATATAATCTCTCCTAGCTCATCAGCACTATAAAACTGCAATCTAAACTGCATTCCAAAGCGATCACGAAGCGGTGCTGAGATCATACCAGCTCTAGTAGTAGCACCTATTAGAGTAAATTTAGGAATATCAATCTTGATTGTCTGCGCTGCTGGGCCGCTACCTATGATAATATCAAGCCGAAAATCCTCCATAGCTGAGTAAAGCACCTCTTCAATAGCTGGACTAAGGCGGTGAATTTCATCTATAAATAGCACATCGCCCTCTTCTAAATTTGTCAAAATCGCAGCCAAATCGCCACTTTTTTCTATCATTGGGGCTGAAGTTATCTTGATATTTGCCTCCATCTTAGAAGCAATGATATGAGCCAAAGTGGTCTTCCCAAGTCCTGGAGGCCCATAAAATAAGGCGTGATCTAGACACTCGCCACGCTTTTTAGCCGCAGCTATAAAAACCTCTAAATTTGCCTTAATCTTATCTTGACCTATATATTCAGCAAAACTTGAAGGCCTTAAACTAACCTCATACTCAGCATCAAAGCTAACTCTCTCAATCTCTACAATCCTATCCAAATCCCAGTCCTATAACTCAAATTTATCAAATTTCGCACCCATTTTCTCATAATAATACGCCCCACCCCTAATCTCTTTAACATTGCTAAAACCATGCTTTTTAAGCAGTTTTAACGCATCTTTAGAGCGAGTTGCAGTAGCGCACATTAGATAAAATTCATCATCTTTTTTAAATATACTCTCAATAGAGCTTACAAATAGCGGATTAACCTTACCGCTTAAATTCGCATAAGTAATCAAATGCGACCCATTTAATATCCCAAACTCAAGCCACTCGCTAGGCAAGCGAATATCTACTATTTTACTATTTTGTATATTCATATTCTTGACTTGGAAATTTAATATTTTTTACTTCATCAGCGTATTTTTTCATCGCTTCACGAATCAAATTCGCCCCATCTAAATATCTCTTGACAAATTTAGGCTTAAACTCATCATAAAACCCAAACGCATCGCTCCATACCAGCACCTGCCCATCAGTATCGCTTCCAGCTCCAATACCAATTGTAGGCACACTAAGAGCTTGTGTAACTCTTTTTGCTAGATGGCTTGGCACCCCTTCTATCAGCACCATTTTTGCCCCGGCTGCTTCTAAGGCCAAGGCATCTTCGATAATAGCATTTGCCTCATTCTCATCTTTTCCAGCGACCCTATATCCGCCCTCTTTTCTTGAAAGTTGTGGCTTTAAACCTATGTGAGCGATAACGGCAATTCCATTTTGATTTAATAATTTTATCGTCTGAGCCATCTCTTTTGAACCTTCGATTTTCACAGCATCGCAAAGAGTATTTTTATAAATTTTCACAGCATTTTTTAATGTAATTTCTGGAGTTATAGTTGAGCCAAAAGGCATATCCACGACCAAAAATGCTCTCTTAGCACCCATTTGAACGGCCTTTGCGTGATATATCATCTCATCTACGCTAAGCCCTATAGTCTCATTTTTACCACCAAAGCTCATATTTAGACTATCGCCTACTAAAATCATATCCGCATAATCATCAAAAAGCCTAGCAAACAAAGCATCATAGGCAGTAATCATAACGATTTTTTCCCTATTTTTCTTAGCGACCAAATCGCCGATTGTTACTTTTTTCACACATTTCCTTTAATTTTTTGAAATATTTTACTAAATTTAACTTAAATTTTGTTACAATTTGACAAAAATCTAAAGAGCAAGCGATGGGTTTATTAAAAGAATTAGAAGCAAATTATGAATTAGACATTATAGAAGATTATCTTACTCATTTTGGATTTATAAATGGCACTCTTGATAAACTCATTGTAAATTTAAGCCGTAGCGATAAATTTGATGATAGTAGCAGTGAGCTTTATAGAATTTTTCACAATCTCAAAACCGCAAGTCAATATCTAAAACTAGATCAAATAGTCAAATTAACAACAATCGTAGAAGATATTACAAGTAGATTAAAATCCAGCCACACTACAGGTGCGACTGCTTCAAATGAGCTAATAGATTGGCTTCTTTTAGTAGTGGATCAATTGCAAGGCTACTTAGATGATATAGAAAATGATGAGATATATTTAAGGATATTAAATCCCAAAATCATCGCCATTCCAAATAAAATTTTTAATTAATCTTTAAGCTAAATTTGAGTATTATTCCAGCCTTTTATGGGGGTGACTTGGCTTCGACAGGAGTAGTGAGGTCACGGTGGCATGCAGCTTTTGGCATAGCTTAAAAAGCCTAAATTAAAATTAAACGCAAACAACGTTAAATTCGCTCCTGCTTACGCTAAAGCTGCGTAAGTTCAGTTGAGTCTTGCTATTTGGCGATACTATCTAGCTAAACAAGCGAGTAATCCTTAGATAGTGTAGTTTTGGTATTTGACGAGTATCAAGGCGAATTTTAGTCTTAGCTTGGCTAGTTGTTTTGGGAAGTGAGCAAGGCTGAGTGAAAATTTCACTTCTGCTAAGCATGTAGAGGCTGTGGGTTTGTTATTTTTGGACTGCGGTTCGATCCCGCACACCTCCACCATTTTTATTTTTTTATACAATAATTTTATTTTATCCTTTTAAAATACCAACAATATTTAAAAGCTTTATCTTAACAACCCACTTAAATAATCTAATAAAAAGTATTATCTATAATATAGCTTTCCATCTCCACTATTTACAAAAGTTTTTAAATCCTCTTTTGTTCTTATTTTTAGCTCTGTGCCGTGTAGCTTACAAATATTATCAAGCGATGTAAAAATAGCAGAGAATTCTCCACTAAACTTAGCATTGGCATAATCGCTAAATGCTGAGTCTAGTGCCATCATTCGCTTCATATGAGCTTGTTCTACTGCTAGTTCTAACCTTTCTATTTTGGCAATTAAAGCTGGCAAATTAGAAGTCACAAGCTCTGTTATTTCATCTGCTCTTTGCTTATTCATAGCCTTACTATAAAGCTTTTTCAGGGTCAAACCACGCAGATTCTGCCCCTTGGATTTTGCTTAGAAACTGCTCATCTACACTAAACTTTTGCTCTAAAATCTCCACACTATTTACGCTTTTGAAGTGAAATTTCTTAAACTTACCATTATCAAGCGCAAGTAAATATCAAAAGCCCATAAAAGTGCGATTTTTATAGGTTTTAGCTTAAACTATACTTTGCGGTAAAGCACACTTATAAGGCACTTTTGCCTATTTATATGATAAAAATGGTCGCTCAAGTCTCAATATACCTTTGGCTGGTGGGACTTTACAAGGATATACTAGCAATAGCGTATCTATAAAAAGAAGCTCTTTATCCACAATAAAAAAGGAAAAATATAAAAATCACAACCTAAGCGTATAATGTAGAGTTTTAGCTAAGTATTTTTACTTAGCTAAATGATTTTTATTACTAATCTCCATTGATTTTATTATTTATTTCTTTTAATTTATCTTTACCCTTTTTTATATCGCTTAAAATCCTATTAATATATTCTTCAACACTGTTTTCATTCTTGATATTCTTTAAAATAAAATCTTTTAATGTCATTTTTTCAAAGGCAAAATCACCAGCTAAATACCAACCACTACATCGTATTTGTATATCCATGTCTTCTAGTTTGATTTCATCATTGTTTTTAGGAAAACCATATAATATCTCATTCCTGTCTCTTTCTACAACAAAGCTAACATATTTATCATAGTTTAGTTCTTTTGGTTTTATTTCAATAACACAAATAAATTTATTTTCCAACCAATCTTTATTTTCAAACTTGTTAAATGACAATGTCCAATTATTTTGAATTTCCAAATTATTGTTTAGCTCGTTATAAACTTTTTCAAAAACGTTATTTGTTAATTCTATTCCTAATTCTATTTCTACGCTTTTAAAATTATCGTATATTGCAGCACAAAGCTCATAGTTGCTTCTAATTTGCTCTTTTACTATATCATTCGCCATTTTTTCTCCTTGATTTGTTAATATTTTTACTGCTTTTTCGTATTGTGAAATTATCGCGGTTAAATCCATCAAATTCGTAATTTCATCTTTTACTCTGCACAACCACTCTATAATTTCTTTCTTATAAGAAATGTGTTTAAAAGCGATTTCATTATTGTCGATTATCAAAGAATCATTTTTGACTTCATCAATTCCATCTAACTTTTTAATTACATCATCAGAAGGTGTAAGATATAAAACCAAAATTCTCTCATAAATTTCGCTTAATGAATCTTCGTTTTGTTCGCCTATTTCGCCTATAATAATTCGTATATATCTTGCGACTTGTTCATCGTGGTCGCTAGTCCAGAGTTTATTTTCTATTATTATGTGTTTATCGCCATCGGTTATATAAATATCAATATTTTTATATTCTCTATAAACTAGCGCATTTGAAGCATCAAGTCCAAAATCACTTATACCGCAAGCATTTATAAACTCACGCAAAAATAAATCGCCTTGATAATGCAGTCCCTTTGGGTCTAGCAAAGAGGCTATAAATTTTGAGTGTTTTACCTCTTTTGTTTCAAGCACATCAAAAATATTATAATCATGAATTCCACGAGCCCTACGCTCTTTTACTTTGTTTTCATACTCATTATAAGCCTTTTCAAACTCAGCAAAAAAACTTTTGTAGTCTTTTTCATTAAATTCCGCCATTGTAGTCTCCTAAAAAATGTTTAAAATTTTACCACAATTTCAATAGAAAATAGCCACCAAAAGCACCAAGTCCAGCCAAAGTACCAGCTCCACCAGCAGCAATCACACCACTCAACATAGAACTTAGTCCAAACACACTATAGCCAATTTTAGCAAGCTCAATATCTTTACCATTGATTTCTACTACATAATCATCATTGGCAGTTTCCACTCTAGCAATTAGTGCTGCAAAACGCTCCAATGTCCCATTAAGGGTTCTTTGTTTTTCTTCGCCTAATTGCTTAAATGCTTCATTTGTTTTATCTTGAATAAGTTTAAAGGCATCAACAGCATAAACATACATTTTTTGCTCTTCACTTCTTTCTATAGCTCCAACTGAATCTACTATCCAACCAGCTACTATAGGTATTAATGGTAATTGGCATATTATCTCCTTAAAATTCTTCTTTTATTCTGAAATTCTCATCAATGTTTTCAAGCCTTCATTACAAGCCTTAGCATTAATGGAATAAAACTTCTCTCTACTCCAAATCTTATTAAATAAACCATACATTTCATCAATACGGCAAATTAGTGGTCTATTGTCATATATTTTGCACTTATTGCTCTTAAGATCTAGCTCTTTACCCCCCCCCTTTTTTTTATCTAAATATTTACTTAAATTTAAAAAATAGCAAATTTATAAGCTCTTAAATTACATAAGAATATCAAAAAACAATTACTACCAAATGCGAGATAGTCTAATTTACAAGCTTGGATTGGCTTAATCATAATCCTAAGCTAATTTTAATAATATTAT